>DNXU01000284.1:0-5799 GCA_003505715.1 Cyanobacteria bacterium UBA8803
AGGGAGTGAGGGGGTGAGGGAGAGAGGGGGTGAGGGAGTGAGGGAGTGAGGGGGGGAGGGGGTGAGGGGGGGAGGTTTTGATGCGTTCTGGTGTACGCAGTTCATGGCGGCTACTTGCGTTCTGGGAAAAAGAGTATATTTCTCAGTTTTTCCGGAATCTCTTCAAAATGTTCTAACAGGAAGTCCATTAGGGCAAGATGGCGCAAATCTACACGGTTGGGACGCCGATAGTTTTGACCTGTGGCGAACCAACGCTTGACAGTGGGTATTGAGCGGGAGCAAATATAACCAATCATTTCATAATTTACCTCCCATTTACCATAAAACTGTCTCGGTGTCATACTTAATCGGCAGTGGCTATACAGGTCGATCAGATTTTGCTCTCGCTCTCGGATCGGGCGAGGGTTCCGTTTGCTTCCGGTATGGTAACGTCCGGGGGGCGTATGAAATGACTTGGGGACGTTCGGTAAGCGGGAGAACTTATGGGGATAGGTATGGCTACTTGGGTTTGGCATCTCTTGCAAATCTTCTTCCCAAGCGGTATCGGCAGTTGTCCAAGCTGCGCAGGGAGAGTCTGGATTGAGGCAAATCAAGTAGCCAACTGCCCACTGGCAGCGATGTTGGGCATAGCCATAAAAGCTGCCTATGACAACACCCCAGTCTGTATTTTGAGATGGAACTTGCCAGCAGACGCGATCTCCTATTTTGTAGCGGGGAGTGAAATCTTTCGGCAGATCGGCTGGCGGGTTAATGGCGGGCGGTGCAATCTCCCAATTCCTTGGGTCATAAAGGACATCCGAGTCTCCGTGCCGGATCGCATTTAGGTAACTCGCAATCACTTTGCCGTTGAGGTGATTGGTTAATCGGTCAATTAGGATCGCGGCTAAGCTTTCGAGTTCCTCTTCCTCCAGATTCATCAATGCCGCATTGAAATCCTCATCGGCATAGTTCCTCAAATAGGACAGTAATTTTGTAACGCCAAAATCTTCTAAGGCTTGCTGATAGGTCTTTTGAGTGGAAGGGGGGTAGATTGGGCGATCGCTAACTGGTTTTACATTGCGGACTTTGACATGTGGCATTTTTTATACTTGTGACCCTATTGGCTTATTATAACAAAATTAATAACAAATATCAAATCAGGCGAGCGCGAAGCATTCACTCACCTTTAAATTAACTTTAATTAAATTATTTGATAATTAGTAAACAAAAATCAAATCTCCTCTCATTTAGATCTGATTCAAACAGACAGTGGTAAATTAAAAACTGAAGTAAAAAAGCTTCGATTGACAGATATTACAATTATCAAGTTCAGTGTTGAGTTAAGGAGGAAAAATCACCTGTTTGATCTTATATCTGCTTTATCAGTAATATCTGTTATTTCACAAAGTGACCATATCTTAATTCAGATTAACAACAGTAGCACTCACATAGAAAGCTGATATTTCCTCAAATAGTAAACAGGGAGCCATGGCACTGAAGCTTGGCAGCCAGTGCAACTCTGCATTTGATAGCTCAAAAGAGGAAATCGCTCAGCTCAGCTAAAGTGGGTGCTGCTGTTATTTAAACATTATAGCTATAGTATTTTATTTGAATAACCCTACTTTTTTTCTAGTTATTTTCTGCTACTGCCACTCTGTAAAAAAGCTTTTTTGCTAATAATTAGCTACAATAGCTGCTTTAGATTATACAAATTTTCTTGGTAATTTTACTATAAGAAATTGGGTAAATTTACCCAATTTCTTATAGTAAGACTAAACGATTACTTGTAATACGATTTAGTATAGTTGTGGATACCCAGAGTTTCAGGATTTCCTGCTAGGCAGGTATTGGTGAGGTGCTGTTTTTGCTGAAACATCCCAGCACCACCGAACTACCTACACTCCCCTGCGGCTCGCTCCCATAGGTTTATCTATTTGGGCTGAGCCGAATCCGCTCAGGATATGATATCAATTGTTACAGTAGCGACAGATCGATATTGAGCTTGGCATAATACTCGCAAGCTAGTTGTGCTGTATTCCTTGCCATCGGTACTACAAACCAACTGATTTGGAATAGTATGCCTTTGTAGACTGTTGGCGATCGCTACCATAATATAGATAACCCATCGGGGTGACCGATACCAGAGGACTAGAGAAACGACAAGTGTTGTCTGCCGGGTGGGGTAGGGATGAGTTTCCCCGCACCGCCCCCTGACAGCGATGCACTCTTTTCTCGTAGAGAGAGCATCGTTTGGTGCAACCTAAATAGTTTTGATGTCCTGCCATGACAATCTATTTTTATAAAGTTGACGAACCTTATGGCTGTTTTTCCAACTTCTCTGAGCATCCAATTCAGATCGATGGTGTATATTGGCAAACAGTCGAACATTACTATCAAGCTCACAAATTTGTTGGGAGCGAAGATGAAGGGTTGATTGCGGTGATTCGCAATGCCCAAACGCCAATAGATGCAGCAAAAATTGGACGCGATCGCACCAGAAAATGGCGTTCTGACTGGGAGGTCATCAAACCGCAAATCATGTGGCGCGGTGTTTTAACCAAATTCCTTACCCATCCCGATATCCAGGCTATTTTACTTAGTACTGGGGAAGAACTTCTGGTGGAAAACTCTCCCAACGATTATTACTGGGGCTGTGGTCGGGATAAAACTGGACACAACCAACTTGGGAAAATTCTTATGAATGTCCGTCAAGAAATTCGGTGGAGCTTGCTCAAAAAGGATTGCGAGCTGCTCGATCTCCAATTGTCGTCAGAAGCGTAATGGGATAAGTTTTTACTCCCACGGGTAGCCCTTACAGGAAAATCCTCAAATGGCTGTGACAGTTGAACCAAGGGCGATCGGTGGGATGGCGATTGCCCTTGCCCATGTCATCTTATAAGATTTTAGAACTGTATTTATTATGTTTTTTCAAAATCTGCTGCCAGCTAAGTCTAAAGGAATTTACATAAATTTATAAATCGGGTGCATCAAAGGAAAAATATTATAGAGAGATAGAACAGTGCTACAGTCAGAACTCAACCAGGACGACTTACTGCGCCGGATTACCAACCATATTCGTCAATCTCTGGAATTAGAAGAGATTTTAAACGCAACCGTTGCCGAAATCCGGTCATTATTAGGAACTGACCGGGTCATGGTTTACCAATTTAATGAGTCTGGCGCTGGAAAGGTAATTGCTGAGTCCAGACAAGAAGCAATACTTCCTTCACTCAAAGGATTGCATTTTCCAGCAGACGATATTCCGGAAAAAGCGCGTCAGTTGTATCTTAAGGCACATTTACGTTCTATTGTTGATGTGGCAGCTGGGGTAATTGGTTGGTCGCCAATCGAAAGCTTAGGCCGTCAGGGAATTTTCTATCGCCCTGTAGACCCCTGCCATGCAGCGTACCTGAGTGCCATGGGTGTTAAGTCTTCAATGGTGCTGCCCATTTTGCATTATGACCTTCAGTCTCAACATCCTCAAGAGCAGCTGTGGGGTTTGTTAGTATCTCATCACGCCCAACCCCGTGCTATAGATCAAGAGGAACTGCAAATCGTGCAGTCGGTAGTCGATCAGGTTTCTATTGCGATCGCTCAGGCAAATCTCTTGTCTCAAGCCCGCCAACAGCACGCTTGTGAAGCAACTATTAATCGGGTATCTACTCTGTTGCATTCCCTACCGACTATTGAACTGCAAGCGGCGCTGGAAGAGACTGTTACCGCTCTGCAAGGGACTGGCGGCAGGCTTTACATTGCCGCTAACAAAACCAATGAGACTGCTGAGTTACTCTGCTGCGGGACTCAGCCAACTCTACGCGATGGGGAAAAGGAGATCTTGATTGAAGAGCATCCTGTCTTTACCAGTTGGGTAGCTTTGGCAAAGGAGATTTCAGGTTGCCAGCCCCTGATGGTTAGTGACTTGCATACAACTTCCAGCTTAAGTCCTCTGGTGCCTGCCTTCAGTACTACTCCAATTCGGGGTTGGTTGGTGTTGCCGTTGTATTATCGCGGCTCATTTCTCGGCTACCTGAGTATTTTTCGTTCCCAAATTACCCAAGAAATTCTCTGGGCAGGGCATTTTAACCCTAACGAAAAACAACAACTTCCCCGCCAATCTTTTGAAGGATGGCCAGAGTTAAAACTCGATCGAGTCCAAGCTTGGACAAAGCACGATCTTGACTTGGCGATCGCGTTAGGCCATCACTTCGCCATGGCCATCGAACAGTATAAACTGTACTCTCAGGTGCAGTCTCTCAACAGCAACCTAGAACGCCAAGTTGTTGAACGCACGGCTAAATTACAACAGTCTTTGGAACAGGGGCGAGCTTTGTTTAGCGTGGTTACGAAAATCCGAGAATCCCTGGATGTCGAGACTATTTTCCAGGCCACAACTACGGAGGTTCGGCAACTACTCAATGCTGACCGCGTAGCGGTCTTTCGTTTTAGTATGGGCGAGGATCGAGATCGTGTCTACGATGGCGGAGAATTCATCTGGGAGGACGTACAACCTGGTTGTCCCTCAATCCTCGGCGTCAAAATCTACGATCGCTGTTTCGGCGAGCGTTATGCGGCGCTATGCGATCGCGGGCGAATTTTAGCCGTAGCAGATATCTATAAGAAGGATTTCCAACCTTGCTATATCCAGCAGCTGGCACAGTTACAAATCCGAGCTAATCTATTAGTGCCCTTACTCCAAGGCGGAATAGGCACGGGGGTTCCTTCTTCAGTCTGGGGATGGCTCTGCATTCATCAATGCCGGAAACCCCGAAATTGGGACGCCTTTGAAATTGAATTTGTTAAGCAAATTGCAGCCCATCTCAGCGTTGCCTTACAGCAAGCGGAACTATTGGCTCATACCCAGGAGCAAGCCCAACAATTGGCGATCGCATTCCAGAATCTCCAGCAAACCCAGGCTCAACTCATTCAAACTGAAAAAATGTCCAGTTTGGGGCGGTTGATTGCTGGTGTAGCTCACGAAATTAATAACCCCATTAACTTTATTTACGGTAACCTGTTTCACACCAGTGAGTACGCTCGGGATTTGCTGAATATAATTCACCTCTATCAGGAATATTACCCCAATCGTGTTCCTAAGATTACCGAACTTGAGGAGTCTATTGACTTAGAGTTTCTGAAGGCTGATTTCCCCAAAATCGTGGATTCGATGCAAATTGGAGTCGATCGCATCCGCCAGTTAGTGCTATCTCTGAGGAATTTTTCACGCCTCGATCAAGCGGATAAGAAGTGGGTTGATATCCACGAAGGGCTAGAGAGTACGCTGTTGATTTTGCAACATCGACTCAAAATTATACCGCCCAATTCTAGCATCCAGATGGTTAAAAATTATGGGAAGTTACCCCTGGTGGAGTGCTATACCAGTCAGCTTAATCAGGTCTTCATGAACGTTCTGAGTAATGCGATTGATGCCTTGGAAGAGTATAGCGCCCTGCGGACAAAAGCAGAAATTGAAAATTCACCGCCTCGGATTATCATCTCTACCAGCGTTAAGCACGCTAACCACAACGAGACAACTGTTGAGTTAAACGATGCATCGGTTAATGATGATGTTGCTACCGTTGTGATTAGGATTGCCGATAATGGGTCAGGGATGACTCCTGCACTGCAAGCTCAAATCTTCGATCCGTTTTTCACCACCAAGCCGATCGGTAAAGGCACGGGGTTGGGGCTGTCGATTAGTTATCAAATTGTAGTGGAAAAACATGGCGGTAGGTTTGAATGTTTTTCCCATCCTGGAAAGGGAACGGAGTTTTTGATTGAGATTCCGATACGGCAATCTAAGTAATAAGGATGAGGGATGAG
>DNXU01000284.1:5918-12710 GCA_003505715.1 Cyanobacteria bacterium UBA8803
ATCCAGGGCGACCCAATAAATTCTAGTCACATCCACCTAATCCTAAACAGCGGGTCGCCCCTACAATAACCTTCCTACTTCTGTAGGGGCGAGTGCGATCGCCTTTCAGGTAGGGGCGACCCGCTACGCTGCAACTTCAGCTTTTAGGGTTTTTTCAGAGTTAAGGCAAGCGCATTGGTTCAACACGAACAAACACACTGTTGATATTACTTTCCCAGGCATTAGATTGAATCACGACTTTTTTACGATTTGGCGGATCGACAAAGACTAACTGGAAGCGATCGCTGTCGATATGAGTCAGGGCAGTATTTTCGGTTAATCCCCTATCCTGGAAAGCCTTTCGATAAAAACTAACTAGTTCTGCCACCGAGAGGGTGCTTTTGAAAGATATATCAACTTCACCTTCTAGTATCCGTGAAGGCAGCTCGAAATAGTTGGTGACATTATCGGGTACGGGCAAGACTGTATAGTAGGTAGTTGGACTTACCTGATTACTCGCAGCAGCATTACCTGTTGCGGCTTTGAGGATTTGAGATGAATTGGCTTCACCCATCAAGTTGAAAGCTGCCCAGTTAATAGGATGGGGGAAACTTTTCATTGTCTGGAGCATGGCTTGACGCAGTGCTTGAGCTTTATCAGCACCGCGTTTGATATTTTCATAAAAGGCTGTCATTAATGAGACAGTAGGGGCGTCGGGGACAGACCACTGGGAAACAATAACGCTGGGGACGCCAGCGGCCATGAACGAACGCGCTAGTCCTAATATACCATCGCCATTGATTTTACCTCTACCAGTGTTACAAGCACTCAGGACAACCAGTTCCGCATTTAATTTCAAACTGATAATTTCTCGCGCCTTCAAGAAGCCATTATCTTGGCTTGTTGGCGCTAAAGCAACGGAACTCAAAACGCCGAAAACATCATCTAAGATGCCGTGGGTTGCTAGGTGAACGAGCCGCGCCCCCTCGATCTGTTGCAATACTGCTGCTTTGGTTGCTTGAGAACCTATTAAGGGTTGGGTATTGAACATTTTAGCGATCGCTTTTGCTTCCTGTTCCGATCCCGGTAAGCTGGGTAACTGCTGAGGGGGAATACCCTGTTGGGGACTCAAACTCGGCATGGTAGGATTTCCTACCACCAGCAAGCCTTGCACCGAGTCCTGAATCTGTTGCTGTTGCTGATGGGTGAGATCCAGTACCTGAATCGAAGGAGATAACAGTAAGGTATGTTTCTCGATTAAATATTTGCCATTAGTATCTTGCAGTGCTGGGAAAGGTGCTAAAAAGAGGAAATCTTGGGGAATGAAGATAACACGCGCATTAGGATCGGTGGGCAGCAAATCAGCAATAGGTTGGATCAGGAGTTGATAGAGTTGATTAAGATAATTGATTTTCCGCGTTGGTACTTTTGACGGAGGTTGTTCAATTCTGGCAACCACTCCTAAACCGCGACCTCTCGCACCAATTGATTCCCGCGCTTGACTAACTAAATCTGGCAGAGGGATCTGCTCGCCAGCCAGATTTTTACGCCGAAATGTGATTTCTCCAGTCGGCTTAATCACCCAAATGAATAAGTTTGTTGCCCGACTTGCTTCGTCATTATCGTAGGTCAGACGAAAAGATGGATTGTTGTCGTAGGTGACGGTGTATTGGACTAAGCTAGCATTTTCAGCCTTAGCAATTTGCTTGATTTGTTCTAGGTTAGGTGCATTAATTCCCTGGGGGAATCCTTGCTTAAATCCAGAACTCATACCCAAACGATTGGCGAGGAGTGCGACAAACTCACGAGCGCGATTCTGTTCTGCTAATTCTAACGCCTCGTTAGTGCGATTTTGGGCTATCAATACTTGTTGGAGCCAGCGCCTGAGTTCTATTTCCGCTTCATATTGATTACCAACAGCCTCTGCTACACTTTGACCTGCTTGCCGAGCATTGTCATAGGCTGTTGCAGCTGCCAAGAGAGTGGATTCTGCCTCGGCAATATTACCATTAAGGAAGATATTAATTCCCAGTTGTTGTAAAATTAGTGCTTTGGTGACAGAACTACCCAATGGCTCACGTTTTTCTTCTGCTGCTAAGGCTTGTTTGAGCAGTTCTATAGCTTGAGAGTAATTTTTTTGTAGAGTATAAATACTAGTAATGTAAACTAAACCTTGATAGAGGTAATCTCGGTTTTCAAGACGCTGCTGATTTTGCTGGAAAAACACTAGATTTTGCTGGTGGAGTTCTAGGGATCTAGCTAAATTACCGGAATCCTTATATATCTCTGCTAAATCTGTCCTCGCCCACCATTCGGCATCCAGATCGCCAATTTGTTGTGCCAGTGCCAACGCTTGTTGCATCAGCTCAATGGCTTGGGGATAATTCTTGGCTTGCCGATACTTAAAACTTGATTCCCTTAAAGAATAGATTTGCGCTCTTAGATTTGGTGAATCTAGAATAGAGCTGAGCGCGTCAGGAGTATTAGTACAGTTAACATCCGCTGCCTGACATTGCTTGGTTTGAAATAAATTCTCAGCCCTCACCGCAGAAGCTGATAAGAGAATAATTAATAGTGGAGCAATAGGATTAATCTGCATGTTCCCAATGATAGTCTTGCCATCCCTGGCGTGACAAGGTATTTTGGGAGTGCTGGTGTGTTTTGAGCGATCGCGCTTCAGGTAGGGGCGACCCGCCATTTAGGGATAGGTGGACATGGCTAAATCCTATTGGGTCGCCCTGGATGGGGTTAAATAAGTTAAATAAATTAAAGGGCGAGTCAAGTTAGGTTATTGGTGAATATGAGAGATCTTGGCCGCGACTCGCCCCTACCTATTTCGCCTACTCCCTATCCCCATCAGCCAGGGGTTAGCATAAGTGAATAATCTTACCTATAGTATTTATAAATCATTGATGAAACTAATTGGTGTTTTTTCATATTCAAAAAAAGGCTTGAAATCCCTTCTCAGTATTCCCTGTTCAGTAGTTTCATTTTTGGATCAACCCTAGTTTCACATCTCAAAGATAAGTGCTATATTTGACAAATCAGAAATACTTGCTAAAGTCAAGCCACAGTTGAGTGGGAGAAGCTGGTCATGCGTACCCGTCAGTATCTCAGAAAAAAAGCGTCCCTGGATTCCGAGCCTACCCCAGTACAAAATCAGTTCCAAACCCGTCCTTTTGCTAAAGGCATTCAGGCTAGACACGCGGGATTACCAGTGGCAAATCTGTTGCAGACGCGCCCCTTTGGCTTGCCAAACCAAACAGGATCTCAACAACAGGACATGCCAGATCTCCAGACTCAACTGGAAAGGACACAACGTTTTGGCTATAACGCTGCTAATATTCCTATATTTGCTCCTGAAATTTCAAACACTCCAGACGTTACTGCTGATTTCACTACACCAACGATTCAGAAAAAATCTGACCCCAGNNCTTCGTTTTGGCTCAAACTCACCCGCTGTCGCTACACTTCAGCAGCGCCTAGTGGAATTGGGAGCTAGTTTGAGTGTTGATGGTATCTTTGGAGCGATGACGCAACAGGCTGTATTAAAATTTCAAAAGGCAGCAGGTTTAACACCAGATGGCATTGTGGGTAAGCAGACTTGGAGCCACCTTAATGCAGGTGATGTGATCATTGCGTCTGAACAGAAAGCTTCTCAGGCTGGTAACCAAAATGCTTTGGGTAAACCTGGTAAAAGTCAAGGGGATACTCAATTCAGTGCGTTGATAGCTAGCAAATTGCAAGCAATTAAAGCTGCATTGCAGGAGATAAAAGCCAGAGAGGTTGAATCTGTTAAGTCCCCTGATACCTCCAGCCAGTCAGCGATCGCCTCAGCTAAACATCAAGGTTGGTTTGATGATGAGGAAACTGATACCGAATCCACTACGAGCTTAAGCGATCAGGCTATCTCATGGGTTGGCCAACAAGTAGACTCCGCTAAATCCTGGGGAGAAGATATTTATAATACAGCCTCAGATTGGGTTGGCGAACAGGTAGACTCAGCTACCGCTTGGGGGGAACAGGCGTATAATACAGCCTCAGAGTGGGTTGGAGAACAGGTAGACAGCGCTACCAACTGGGTAGAAGAGACTTACAATGATACCCAGCAATGGGTCGAAGATACAGCTACATCTGTTGAAGAGGGTATTGATGCAGGGATAGAGACAGTAAAAACTGTGGTGTCAGATGTCCAGCAAGAAATTAATGAACTGGCAGAAAACCTGCGCGATCGCTTCAAAGCAGAAATCGATTCCTTACAAAAAATTCTCGATATTGCAGGTATTGGCAAACCATTCCAAGCATATCCAGCAATCTTAGCACAATTGAATACAATCCTTGGTGGATTACAAGCATCTGCTAATAATACCGCAAGTGGAGGAAGTGCCAATACTAGTACTAGTAAATCTGAGGTTACTGTCAAAGAGTCAACTTGGAAGATCAAGGGCAGTACAATTGCTGATGTTGGCTTAGAATTGGATACCCACGCTTCTACTCATGGTGAAGCTGCTCATGTAGAGCGCAAGACTGAAATAGTTACTTATGATGATTTTTTCCCCAATAATACAGTTAAACAGGTAACAATGGTTGTGCCCTTGGAACGGGTATTACCAGAATGGCCTAATGCCCAAAAAGCACAGTTCAATAACAAGCCATGTCCCTGTTGGACAAAAGAATGGAATAGATTTTACGGCGCAATTTCTAGTCACGAAGAAGAACACGTAAAAATATACAAAAAACACCTTGAAGGCATACACCCGCAACTGCTTCGTAAAACTACAACCGCTGCTGATAAAGTCATTGAAAAGGCGATTGAGAATGCAGAGAAAGAACAAACGGCTTTTGATACTAAGACCGATCATGGGAAAAAAGCTACTCCTAGTACGAATTTTAATGCTGGAGTAGCTTGCGATCAGGGGTGTTCGTGATTCCCTTTTATGGACTTCCAAAATTTTGGAGATGTCTATTATAGGACTTATGCCAACGCCCCCCTAATATGATGTCCGGCAAATTACCCATAATAAAACCTGTCGCAGGNNNGTTTCGACTTCGCTCAACCCTAGGTTTTATAGCAGTCACCAGGAGTGTTAGGACGCAGTGCGATCGCCCTTCAGGTAGGGGCGACCCGCTGTTTAGGACTAGGTGGACATGACTAAATTTTATTGGGTCGCCCTGAGGAGGTTAAAATTTTTGATTCAACCAATGTAGAGAGAGGATTTTTGAGTTATTGCATCTGAATTATCTCCCGAATTTCTCGACTTAGTTTTTAATTTTTTTGTTATTCTTGAATGTTATATTGTGTATTACATTTTGAAGTGCGGAAGGTGAGATAGTAGTGTAGCAGCCGCATTTCTCGTACCGATTCTCGATCGCCCTAATTTAACGGTTCAAACGGGTGCGTTAGTGACTCGGCTATTTTTTGAGGGAACTTGCACGGTTGGGGTAGAGTATCTGCACGCAGGAACGCTGCATCAAGTTCATGTAGATCGGGAAGTGATTCTGTCGGCAGGGGCATTCGATTCGCCTAAACTGTTGATGTTGTCTGGAATTGGCAAGGCAGAATACTTGCGATCGCTAAACATTCCCGTCGTTGCTAATTTACCTGGTGTGGGTCAGAACCTTCAAGATCACATTGCGGTTCCAGTTGCACACCGAGCGATTCAGGATGTGCAACCTGCCCCAACGAGCAATATTGCAGAAGCTGGACTGTTTGCTTGTACTGAAGGCAGTTTGGATCGGGCACCGGATTTACAGTTATTCTATGGTCCAGTATTATGGACACCGCCCGGTTATCCGAAAGACGGTCTGGGTTTCGCCAGCACAGTTTGTTTGAATCATACCCAGAATCGCGGCAGTGTCACCCTACGTTCGATTGATGTCAAAGACTCACCCTGTATTCGGATGAACTATCTCCAGAGCGAGTCCGATGTGCAAAAGTTGGTGCTAGGGCTGAAAATCATCCGTGAGTTGTTCAACAGCAATCAATTCGATGAGTTCCGAGGTGAAGAAGTGGCTCCAGGTATGGATTTGACCAGCGACGGGGCACTTCAAGCTTATGTTCGGGAAGTGGTAGATTCACTCTGGCATCCGGTTGGCACTTGCAAGATGGGAACTGACACAATGGCAGTAGTAGACTCCGAACTGCGGGTACATGGGGTTGATGGGTTGCGGGTTGTAGATGCATCGATTATGCCAACCATCACCACGGGAAATACAAATGCGCCCACCATTATGATTGGCGAAAAAGCAGCCGATTTGATTAAAGGTGCAGGGCATATGTTCGAGCAAGAGCGACAAAGCAATAAGATGCGATCGCTAGTTAGTCATTGAAGCCTGACCAAACGGGCTACGAAACATCGTAAACCCTCACCCCCCAGCCCCCCCTCTCCCATTTTGGCCTCTGTAGTTCATTATTGTTGACCCTTCTGCCAGCGAGCGATCGCATTCTGAGCAGCATCATAAGAAGGAGTACCAGCAGGTACTAACTTTGCCGCACTAATTGCTGCTGGGAACTGACCCCGCGATGCTCGTGAATTGGCAATTAGATAAATTTGACGACTCCATTGGGTGATTAACTGTTGAGCTTCAGCAGATCCCGGTTGACCTAGGGGCACTTTACGGAGAGTTGCGATCGCTCGGTTATAGGATGAAGCTTGATGGCGCTGTAGTTTTTGCTTGGCTGCTTGAATAGTGGCTTGATTTTGCTGTTGCTGACTTGCCAGAGTCTGCCATTGGTTAATTGCCTGCTGAGCCTTAGCATAAACGGACGGATCGTCCTTAGGTATCATTTTGGCTGCCGCGATCGCTCCTGCC
>DNXU01000284.1:12718-12941 GCA_003505715.1 Cyanobacteria bacterium UBA8803
GATTTCGCTCGTCCCTCAGCTAAATCTAACATCACCTGACTCCAGCGGCTAATATCTTGTTGAGCTTGCTGGTAAAGAGGTTCCCCCGGTTGAATTTTTCTTGCTTGAGCGATCGCTTGACTGAACAAAGACGCTTGATTGGGTTGGATCGAGCGCTTGGCCTGAGCTAATGTAATTTGGTTGGCTTGCAGGCGACTTAAGGGTGAGGGATGAGGGGTGAGGG
>DNXU01000286.1:0-3390 GCA_003505715.1 Cyanobacteria bacterium UBA8803
CACCCCCTCACCCCTTTTGTTTCAATGATAGTAGGGGCTGGCGATTGATTTTTTACAGCCTGTATTTTCAGTGGTGCGCGTTCAATCCCCTAAAACAAATGAAAAAGCTACAATCTATGATTCATCCTATGTTTATTTTGGTACTGCTCCTAGGGCTAACCGGACTAGGGCTGGGATTATTTCAGTTTCAGGTTTGGATAGAACCTCAAACATCTGATACTGCCTCTTTACCTGTAATTTCGTCACCTAGCTCTTCAGATCTCAAAGAGCTTGAAAAACTATCACCTGCTTTGCCAAAGTCACCGGAGTTACCTACCCCAACGAATTCACCTTCTAAGAGTCCAGATCCTATTGCTGTGGCAGCACGTCGGGGAAGTTTGCGGGTGAGTAATCCCACTCAACATCCGGTTCGCGTAGCGCTGCTAGCACGACAGAAAGGAGCCAAAAGTTACGGAGAACCGGCACATTGGGATTTTTCCCCAAAGGAAGGTGGCTCTCAAGGCTTGATTTTATCGCTGCCTCAAGGCAATCTAACCCTGGAAAAGGGAGATATTATCGTGGCGTTTGCCCAAGATGGCTCCCGTCTGTATTGGGGGCCTTATGTAGTCGGAGAGACGCCTGCACCAGTTTGGCATCCCAAGGAAGGTGAATGGCACTTGGTTTTAGAACCTTAAAATCGTCCTTGTTTTAAAGGAACTTGCTAGTTGTCACAGAGTCAGGAAAGGTAACAGGACTTACACATCATCAATGGGGTGAACTTCTCTGGTACTTGAGGCATGGGGTAACTAGACTGCAACTTCCCTAGATTTGGGGGTAGGAGGGGAAACGTGTAAGTTCGGTTTAACTCGATAGTAGGCAGCGATCGCATTTCCGGATAGATTTAAGGTCGGGAAAGGTGACCTTCGAGGTTGCTTGTTTATGACAGATTGGTTAGAGTTGCATGAAGTTTAGGGTCGCTCGTACAGTGACAAATTGGTGGAAATCTTGGCAGAAGTATCCGACTCAGATCTGGATGCTCTCAATGTTATGGTTGCTAACCATTTGCTGGTTGGCTTTTTTATGGCATTTAGGAAGTACGGGTCTGGTGGATGAGACAGAGCCGTTGTTTGCTGAAGCAGCTCGGCAGATGACGGTAACGGGTGATTGGATCACACCATACTTTAATGGGGAAACCCGGTTCGACAAACCGCCATTGATCTACTGGTTGATGGCGATTGGCTATAAACTTATCGGTGTAAATGAATGGGCAGTACGACTGCCCTCTGCCATCGGCGCGATCGCTCTAACTGGATTGGGCTTTTATACGCTGCGATATTTCGGGGTCTCTCGTCCAGCTACCCTTACCTCCTCTGTTGATTCTGAATTAGATTCCCATTCCTCACCCAGGGCAGGTTTTTTACAAAAGCAGACGACTCCCTACTTCGCACTTCCTACTCTAGACCGCCAACTGTGGCTATCGGCCTGGATTGGTGCTGCGCTCATTGCCACCAATCCCCAAACCATTGTCTGGTCTAGAATCGGCGTCTCAGATATGCTGCTCTCCGGCTGCATGGGGGCTGCACTGCTAGCATTTTTTTTGGGATATGCCCGCTCCGAAATAACCCCCCCCTCCTCCATTCGTCGTTTTCCTTCAGGTTGGTATTTGGCCTTTTATATCCTGATTGGTTTAGCTGTCTTGACGAAAGGCCCTGTGGGGATCGTGCTACCAGCATTGATTATTGGTGCATTTCTGGTTTATTTGGGTAACTGGCAGCAAGTCTTGCAGGAAATTTCCCTTGTTTGGGGTTTATTTATTGTCTTAACCCTAGCAGTGCCCTGGTATGTCTTGGTCATTATTGCCAACGGACAGGACTATATTGACAAATTTTTTGGCTATCACAACATTGAACGCTTTACCGCTGTCGTCAACGGCCACTCAGCTCCTTGGTATTTCTACTTTATAGTTGTGCTAGTCGGCTTTGCGCCTTGGTCGAGTTACTTACCTGTCGCAATAGCTCGGCTGCGCTTTTGGCAGCGAGACCGATGGCGTTCCTCACCTCGTTCTGCTCAGTTGGGTTTATTTGCTCTGTTTTGGTTGGCTGGCGTTTTTAGCTTCTTCACCATTGCCGTAACCAAACTACCGAGCTATGTCCTCCCCCTCATGCCTGCCGCAGCCATTTTGGTTGCTTTATGGTGGAGTGACTTGCTCACCTATCGAGTGCCAGGAAAACGCCACCTGCCTCTGTTACTAAGCGGTGGATTTAACGTTGTGTTTTTGCTGGTTATTGCGGCTGCAATTTTTTATAGCCCCAAGTTGATCGGCTACGATCCAGCCGCACCCAACATATCGGAACTGCTGCAAGCGTCGGGTTTGCCACTGATCGGGGGTCTCATCTGGACAACAACTGCTATTGCTTGTGTTATAGCGTTACTACAACCCCGTAACTGGCGCTGGCTTTGGGTTGTCAATCTTGTCGGCTTTGTCGCCTTCATTATTTTTACCATCACTCCTGCTTCTTTCCTGATGGATCGAGCGCGTCAGCTACCCCTGCGGGAATTATCCGCGATCGCGACTCAGGTAAAACAACCAGGAGAAGAGCTGCTGATGATGGGCTTTGAAAAACCTAGCGTCGTTTTTTATACCCAGAAACCAGTGAACTACTTTGATGAAGAACATAAAGCGATCGCCTACATTGAGCAGCTCGCAGCGACTGGTCTTAATCCCCGATCGGTAATTGTTTTGATTGACACTAAGCGGCTCAATAAAATCAACAAATACTGGCTCAAGCCCAACGAATATAACAGCTTGGCCACTGCGGGTGCCTATCAGCTTATCCGGATTTCTAAACAGGTCGTTGCCAAGAATTTGCTCCTAAAAAATTAGTAAAGCTTGAAAAATGTCTGGCGTCGTCAAAATCAACATCACGGAATCTCCTGAAACTCTGAAGACTCTGTTGTCTCAACAGAAACACAAGCGGAGTTTTGAACGAATTCAAGCCTTGTACTTGCTCAAAACCGGGCAAGTCGAAACGGTGCAGCACCTAGCAACAGTCATTGGACGCCACCGCACGACCATTCAGGGTTGGTTGCGTCGATATCGGCAAGGCGGCATTCCCTCCATGTTAGAGATGGGTAAAAGCTCCGGCAGACCATCTGCAATTCCGGATTGGGCGGTTGAACGCCTCTCCGAAGAACTAAAATCTTCAAAGGGATTTTCCAGTTATGGTGAGGTCAAAAATTGGCTAGAAGACGCATTAGGTGTCAAAGCCAACTATGATGTCGTCCATAAATTAGTCCGCTATAAGCTGAAATCTAAACTGAAATTAGTCAGACGGAGAAGTAGTTGTTAGTTGTTAGTTGTTAGTTGTTAGTTGTTAGTTGTTAGTTGTTAGTTGTTAGTTGTTTGTTGTT
>DNXU01000286.1:3517-8400 GCA_003505715.1 Cyanobacteria bacterium UBA8803
AACAACAAACAACTAACAACTATTTACTTCCAGCCTGCTCGATCCATCAATTTGACAGCGTCTGGGTTCTTTTCTCCGTAGGTCACAACATCGAGGTTGGATTCCTTAAATTCTCCAAACTGGGTCACTACAGGATTGGGCTTGATGCCGGAAATTACGGGGTACTCGTTAGCCTGATTAGCAAAAATTTCTTGTGCTTCGGGAGTGGCTAGGTACTCTAAAAACTTGACGGCATTGTCCTTATTAGGAGCGCTAACTACTACACCAGCACCACTAATATTGATATGGGTGCCTTCTTCCTTTTGGTTGGGGAAGAAAACCTCGACTTTGGCAGCTACATCTTTATCTTTGGGGTCGTTGGACTGCTTGATGCGGGCAACGTAGTAATGGTTGACAATTGCCACATCGCATTGACCTGCGGCTACAGCTTTGATTTGGTCTGTATCGTTGCCCTCGGGCGGACGCGCAAAGTTAGCTACTAAGGCTTTTGCCCACTTCTCAGTTTCTTCAACGCCCTTATTTTCAATTTTTGAGGCGACTAGAGACTGATTGTAGATATTTTCGGAACTGCGAACGCAAACGCGCCCCTTCCATTTTGGTTCTGTGAGTGCTTCGTAGGTGGATAGTTCCTCTGGCTTGACCTTGTCCTTATCATAAATAATGACCCGCGCCCGCTTGGATAAACCAAACCAGTACCCTTTGGGATCGCGCAGATTCTTAGGAATTGCCTCCTCTAGTTTGGCTGAGGAAATTGCTTGCAGGGCACCGTCTTCTTTTGCCCGCCACAGTCGTCCTGCATCAACGACAACCAACACGTCAGCAGGGCTGTTTGCGCCTTCACTCTTGATCCGTTCGAGCAATTCGTCAGCGTTGCCTTCGATCAGGTTAACTTTAACGCCAGTTTGTTTGGTGAAGTTGTCGTAGAGGACATTATCGGTGTCATAGTGACGGGCTGAGTATAGGTTGATTTCTCCAGTCTTGGTTTGATTGCTAGCGGTATTGTCAGTCTTGGTCTCTGCGGTAGGTGTTTGGGTGGTGCATCCAGCTGCCGCGAGTATTGTCAGTCCAGAACAGAGAGCGATTATACTGCGAAGAGTGATTTTCATGTGCGATTGGTTTTTTTTCTTTTGAGGTTCTAGAGTCATGGGAGGGATGAGGGATGAGGGTTATTTTTTCTTTTCCTTGGCTCTCTCCCTGAAAAACGCCTTGAGTTATTGTACCGTTAATGCAATTAATTCTTAATTGTTTAGCACATTTTCTGAGATAAAGTTTAAGTAATGAGGAGAGTCGGTTGCTAGAAGAACGCGCCTATTGGTTGGCTTGGTCGCAAGTGGCTGGGGTAGGGCCTGTATTGTTATTGCGACTCCGACAGTATTTTGGCACCTTGGCAGAAGCTTGGGCTGCACCAGCGCAAGAGATAGGAGCTGTTGAAGGATTTGGGGTGCGGTTAGTGGAGGCAGTCTTGCGAGGGCGATCGCAATTGAATCCAGCGCAATTCTTAGAGCAGCACAGTCTCAAAAACCCTTGCTTCTGGACACCAGCAGATCTAGAATATCCCCGCTTGTTGCTAGAGATTCCTAATCCACCTCCAGTTTTATACTATCGAGGGCAGGTTCACCTACCGGAGAATCAAGGGATTAAACCTTTAGTTAGTATAGTGGGCACGCGGGAACCTTCTGAGTATGGCAAACGCTGGACTCAGAAAATTAGCTCGGTTTTGGCGAAGCACGGCTTTACCGTAGTTTCTGGCATGGCAGCAGGAATTGATGCTGAAGCTCATCGCGGTTGTTTGGCAGCAGGTGGTCGCACGCTAGCAGTTCTGGGGACGGGTGTTGATGTCGTCTATCCACCACGCAATCGACCGCTATACGAACAGATTCAGCAGCAGGGATTAGTACTAAGCGAATATCCTGCCGGAACCCAACCCAATCGTCCTCACTTCCCCCAGCGCAATCGCATTATTGCCGGGTTGGCTCGTGCCGTTTTAGTTATGGAAGCTCCTAATAAGTCAGGGGCACTGATTACAGCGTATCAAGCCAACGAATTTGGCAGGGATGTTTATGCCCTACCGGGTTCCTTAGATAATCACAAGTCCATCGGCTGTTTAGGACTGTTAAATAGAGGTGCCCAGGTCATTTTGAATGAAGGCCACTTGTTGGAAATGTTGGGCGCGATACCAGAACTTGAAACGAGAGAACCGCTATCCCAACTATCGTTATTGACGCCAGAACAACCCCAGTCGATCCCTCATTTAGCGCCAGAATTGGCACAGGTGTGGCAGGCATTAACTCCTGAACCGACACCTTTCGATGTCATCGTCCAGCAAGTCGGTTTAGCCGCAGGATCGGTATCGAGCGCCCTTTTACAGTTAGAGTTGCAAGGATTGGCGTCTCAACTACCAGGAATGCAGTATCGACGTTGTTAAATCTATAGGGAAAGAGACTAGGGAGAGGAAGAGGGGGGAACAGAGAAATATATATGGGATCTTCTAGCGGAAGTTCCCCCGTACAGGAGTACTTTAGTACAACTAAAATCGTTTTGATTTTTTGGCAGGGGGAACTTCCGTTCTTACACTAGGTTTTAGTCCGGTTCGATTTGTGTTAGCTTAATATGTTTCTTCCCCAAGACAATTTCAAATTCTGTACCGGGTTCTACAGCTAACTTCTTGGTATAGGCCGAGCCGATTAACAAGTTGCCGTTAGACTGAACGCTAACCCGGTAACTAGCAGTGCGTCCTCCGCGCCCAGTACCTTGAACTTCACCTTGACTATCTAACTCAATTCCTTGAGCCTCCATCAAAGCGTTGAGGAATCGCATCAAATTTACCCGCTCTACTCCATCTTTCGTGACGGTATAATAGCCGCAGGCTCTCGCTTTCTCTTCTCGACTTTTCTCTCGAAGTTCTTGAAGCTTTAGTAACAGTGCCTCTCCTTCTAAGGGCTGGTTTTTCGCATTTTTCGCTGTTTTGGCAGGCATAAATTTTTCCTCGAATCACAATAGTTCGCAACTTTCCACAATTGCCTGAANNCTGAACTTCGATCGTTAGACTTTGGCCTATGGAGTTGCCAAAATCTTCGAGGATTTCCCAGGCATGGTTTCTTTGCGAAAACTCAAACCTGTCTTGATAAAGACTCGATCAATTTTAACATCAATTTCCATTGCTAAACCTCAAATCACCATATTATTTTAGATAGGGATAAAATTACCACAAGCGGCTGAAAGAAATGCTTACGGCTGGCAAAAATTCAGCTTAGGGACTTCCTCCAAATAAACCATCCATATACGACGAGGCGAGTCAACTCCAGCGAACAACTGAACCTGAAGCAAATTTGTATAATAGCAATTTGGTAAAGATAGAAGTGTTAAGTTTCATTTTTTTAATTTCTCCAAGCTTCTCCCTTGTCTGCCTCCCTTCATCTCCCCCTCTCGGTATCCCCATTTTCAAGTCAGCGGTAATGAATTCTAGGGTCTAAGAAGGGGTAGGAGATATCTACCAAGAGATTGATGATGACAAAGGATACAGATACAAAGATGACTCCACCCTGGACTACAGGATAGTCCCGCGCTAGAATCCCTTCGTAAATCCACGAACCAATTCCCGGCCAAGAGAAGATGGTTTCGGTCAGAATTGCGCCGCCCAAAAGCGTACCGAACTGTAGACCAATAATAGTCACCACTGGTAACAGAGCATTTTTCAATGCGTGCTGGAGAATTACCCAACGTTCCTGAACTCCCTTGGCTCTAGCAGTACGGATATAGTCTTGGGAGAGTACTTCTAGCATGGCAGAACGGGTAATTCGAGCTAAGATTGCTAGAGGAATTGTGCCTAATGTCAGTGCTGGTAAAATCAGGTGAGATAGCACGTCCAGTAGCACCTTGATATCTACCTGGAGTAAAGCATCTATAATGTAAAAACCCGTGATTGGTTTAAAATTAAGTCCTGCTTCAATACTGAGCCGTCCGCTGGGTGGCAACCAATTTAGATTAACGGCGAATAGATAGATTAAAAGTAGCCCCAACCAGTACACGGGCATCGAAACACCTAGTAAGGAACCGATCGTACTCAAGTTGTCTAATGAGCTATTCTTGCGAACGGCAGCTAAAACTCCTACGGGAATCCCCAAAACCACTGCCACTACCATCGCCGCTACCGATAGCTCAAAAGTAGCAGGCCAGCGCGTTTTGATTTCCTCAGCAATAGGAACACCGCTAATAATACTAGTCCCGAAGTCAAGGCGCATTAAATTCCAGAGGAAGGTCAGGTATTGCAGGGGTAGGGGTTGATTCAATCCCAGCTGTTCTCTCAATGCTTCAACTTGCTCAGGGGTAGCTCGTTCTCCTAGTATGACAACTGCTGGGTCACCAGGGATTAACTGTAAAAGGGTGAAAACGAGGAGGGTAATTCCCAAGAGAACTGGCAGTAAATTGAGGAGGCGTCTGGCAATGTAGAGAGCCATAAAGAATTTGAGAGTGAGGGGGTGGGGGAGTGGGGCAGAGAAACTACTATTTTTGAGCAGCAACTTTATATATGGCTGGCGTTACATAATCTTATGGTGGGAAGGGAGTAAATATTTATGCTCGTTATCAGTGAGCTTAAGTATTTATACTTATTAAACTCGCCAAGCTCCAACAGCTTCTGTCTAGCTATGGTTGCAGAATCGGTTTTAGGCAGTGGCAAAATCTGAAAGTTTCATCTAATATACTTACAGAGCGTAAAGAAAAGTAAATTTATCTCACAATCTGGGTGGTTATCTGCTTAGTCAGAAAATAACCAAGATTGTTAGGTCAGTGAGCTTTGCTTTAGTACTTATAAATCCTTGGAGATCTGTAGTTATGACAATCGCTGTCGGACGCGTCTCCAGTCAAAGAGGATGGTTTGACGT
>DNXU01000490.1:0-1808 GCA_003505715.1 Cyanobacteria bacterium UBA8803
TCCTTCACTCCTTCACTCCTTCATCTAGTTGCCAAAATTCGGTTAAGATACTGCAAAATTATCATACCGAGGCTGGTGGTAGCAGCAACGGCTAGCCAAAATTCATGGGCGATCGCTTCTGAGCGATCCAAGGCCCAACCTCCTAAGGGTGGGCCGATTAGGTAGCCAATGGCCCAACATTGGGAGTTGAGTGACAGGTAAACTCCGCGCAAGGATTCAGGGGCTAAATCTACTACCAAGGCAGAAGCAGAGGGAGTATAAGTAATAGTGGCGATCGCTAACAGAGCTAATGCTAGAATTGCCCAGATCAGAGGATAGCTGGGCACCACTCCCGTTAGCCAAACCAAAACAAATCCTATCCCCCACAGCACTAAAGATAGAATTAAGGCATGAGGATGGCTCAATCGATTGAGCCAGCGAGCCACAGGTAACTGACAAACAGCAGCAAAGGTAATATGCCAGCTAAATAGAACGCTAATAGTTTTGGCTGAGAACCCCTTGCCTAACTCAGCTGCGGATACAAAGTTAGTGAGATACAGGGGCATCGTACTTTGCACTTGGGAAATATAGGTCGTGAAGAGCATATTTACCAGCAGGTACACCATCAGATGGCGATCGCTGAATGCTACTATCCAACCGCCATGAAATTTTCGCTGATGTTCATGGAAGGGATAGGTTTCTGGAATTGCCCAATAGATAATCCCAAAGAAAACTACAAAGGAAATACCATCAATAATAAATAAGGCGCGATAATTTGCCGATGCGGCAATTAACGCTCCACCCAATACCACTCCTATCCCCAAACCCAACATATCTGCTAGCCGCGTAATAGCAAATGCCTCGCTGCGCTCTTTAATAGTGGTTAGATCGGCCACTGCTGCTTCCGTAGCAGGCCAATACAGACCAACTCCTAACCCGATCAACAAATTCCCAATCACCAGAGTTGGAAAGTCATAGGTAAATGCCAACACTGCTGATGCCAGCGCCGAAATCGCTGCTGAGAGTAATAGGGTACGCCTACGTCCCCACAACTTGGAATCAGTAAACGACCCTCCCACAAAACGGCCTAAAACTCCAGAAACTGAGGCACTACCGAGTCCAATTCCTACGGATGTCGCTGATAACCCAACCTGGTTAACAAAAAAGATGGGGGCATAAAACAGAGTAAATCCCGATCCCACTTGGGAGAGCAATCTACCTGTAGCGAGAATCCAAACCTGGTAACTGAGTTGAGGGAGTGCCGAACGTAGCTTTTGCTTGAACATGGAAATAGAGTGGTACAAATCAGACCATCTTAGGATAAGAAATTTTTATACCTATACTCCGAAAAGTTTTTAAATAACGGCTCTCAATTAGGAGAAGTACAGTCATTTGTGTAAAGTAAACCAGGATCTAGGCTGAGATGAAACTAAGAATTCTAGCAACCACTTTTCTGCTAGCTTCCGTTTGGGCGACCTCTGCGGTTAAAGCTGAAAACCCCGAACATATTAGGCAATTACTAGAAACCAGAGAATGTCAAAGGTGTGACCTGAGGCGTGCCAACCTGAGAGATGCAGATCTAAGACTGACCGACCTGAGAGATAGCGACCTCAGAGAAGCAGATCTCCGCAGTGCCGACCTCAGAGAAGCAGATCTCCGACGTGCCGATCTCACAGGAGCAAACCTTAAAGGAGCAGACCTCAGAAATACCTACCTAAGATTAACCAACCTCACCGACACCAACCTCAAACGCGCTAATCTCTGTGGTGCAACCATGCCTGATGGCTCTATATCTGAGCAAGGGTGTGATTAGTTGTTGGTTGTTGGTT
>DNXU01000490.1:2049-4309 GCA_003505715.1 Cyanobacteria bacterium UBA8803
TGGTGGTTGGTGGTTGGTGGTTATTTCCGATTCATCATCCGTCTTCTGCATCGCTGGGTGTGCAGATGCAAAGGTGTCACAGGAGCTGGAACTCGCCTCTTCTCGCTCCAGTCACCTTAAAACAAAGCGAAGCAAATTTTAACGAAGCTGACTAACTGTTGAGGCTACTTTTATGCTATATAAACTTGTTGCCCTTTCCACTTTGGCCGCCATCGTGGCTGGAGAGTTAACAAACCAGGCCATGGCCAATCCAAGCCCTACCACCGTCAATCCCCCATCGGCAGCGAGAAACTATGTTGTACCAGTAGAGGTATCTCCAGTAACCCCCTCAGCTAGGCCAGTTGCCTCACCAGAAGTATCTCCAACTCCAGAGTTTACCCAATCGGCCACTCCTACCTCAGTTAGGTCAGGCAGTACTAATAGAGCGGCTACGAGTAAGACGGATCTAGTTGTACTCGCTACAGATGTACAGGTTGTGGGTGCTAGCGAAGAATTACAGCAAGTGGTATTGAAATCTATTGGCACTCGTGCTGGCGGTCAAACCAGCCAAAGTCAGCTCGACAAAGATATCGCAGCTATTTTAGAAACAGGTTTATTTGCCAATGCCCGCGTGACTCACTCCAACCAGCGCGATGGCTGGAACGTGGTTTATCAGGTGCAACCAGTGGTGGTGCGATCGCTTCAACTGTCTGGTAACCAAGTTCTCACGCCAGAGGTCGCCAATAATATTTTCAAACCCCAACTAGGACAACCTGCTAGCCCTGCTGCCCTGCGTCAAGGGGTGGAACAGCTCAGTAAATGGTATCGCGATAACGGTTATATCTTGGCTCAGGTACTAGATATACAATCGACACCTGAAGGTGCGATCGCTATTGAAGTGGCTGAAGGTTTGGTGGGCGACATAAATCTCCGCTTCCTCAAGCCAGAGGGCGATACTACCGAGGGACGGACTCGCGAAGACTACATCAAGCGAGAGTTGACCCTGAAACCCGGTGAAGTCTTCAAGGTGGACGTGGCGCGGCAAGACTTACAGAAACTCTACCAGTTGGGCTTATTTGACAAGGTTGATATCTCTCTTAATGGTGATTCCAGACTGGTGGATGTCACCTACGAATTGACCGAACGACCAGCTCGTGCGGTGAATGCAGGAGCAGGTTACGACAACGATAAGGGCATTTTCGGCACCATTAGCTACAACGACCAGAATTTAGGCGGTGTCAACCAGAAGCTAGGTGTCAATCTCCAGTTCAGCCGCCGTGACTTGCAGTTTGAGGGCAATTACGGCAGACCTTACCAAGCCAGTAACCCCGATATGCCGGGATACAATGTCAATGCTTTCCGGCGTCGCTCAGTCTCCCAGACTTTCGATAATGATGTTGACTTAGCCAACGGTGACGACCCCCGCGAAGGCCAGTTTGGCGGTGGGATTACCTTCTCAAAACCCGTAAATGAGTGGGATGCTTCTGTTGGCTTAAACTACACCCGCACCAGTATCCGCGATGGCCACGGACATGTTACTCCAGTAGATGAATTGGGCAATCCCCTCTCCCTCAGCGGCACGGGTGTTGACGACTTGATTACCGTATCAGCTGGACTGGCAAGAGACAAGCGGGACAATCCCTTTAATCCCACCCAAGGCTCTCTGCTGCGTCTGAGTACCGAACAGTCAGTGCCAGTTGGTAACGGCAGCATTTTGATGAATCAGGTTAAGGCCAACTATTCTCAGTACGTACCCGTTGATTTACTTGGTGGCAGTCAGCAAGAAGTGCTAGCCTTTAACGTTCAGGGCGGCACTACAATTGGTGACTTACCGCCTTACCGAGCCTTTAACTTGGGAGGTCAGAATTCAGTACGGGGTTATGGCACGGGTGACGTGGCTAGCGGTCGCAGCTACGTGCTGGCATCAGCGGAGTATCGAATTCCCCTGTTCAAGCCTATCGGTGCTGTCCTATTTGCTGACTTTGCTACTGACTTAGGTTCGGGCGATACCGTACCGGGAGAACCGGGAGTAGTACGGGGTAAGCCCGGATCTGGTTTCGGTTATGGTGCTGGCTTACGAGTCAATTCACCACTAGGGATTATTCGGGCTGACTTGGGATTCAACGACCAAGGTGATAGCCGACTCCAGTTCGGTTTGGGTCAGCGGTTCTGATAATTTTAGGACTTACGCATAGCCTCTATTCTTAGGGTGCGTGAGCTACCGCATAACGCACCCTACACTATTGGAAAGATATCACTCTTATAAACTACTCAGGCTTGC
>DNXU01000192.1:0-300 GCA_003505715.1 Cyanobacteria bacterium UBA8803
ATGGGGAGCTGTCAGCAAACCCGTAGCCAAGCAAATGGCAGCAGGAGTGCGATCGCTCTTGTCTACATCTTGGGGACTCAGTATCACTGGTATTGCAGGGCCAGCAGGCGGTACGGATACCAAACCCGTAGGTCTAGTGTACGTCGGTCTCGCCAAGCCAGATGGTGTAGTGGAATGCTTCAAGTATCAACTAGGTCAAGATCGCAGCCGCGATGCCCTCCGTCATGCCAGCGCCTGCAATGCCCTCGACCAACTCAGGCGTAGATTGCTGAAATAGGGAGTGAGGGGATGAGGGATGAG
>DNXU01000192.1:538-5295 GCA_003505715.1 Cyanobacteria bacterium UBA8803
CTCACCCCCTCATCCCCTCACCCCCTCATCCCTCACTCCCTCATGCTATAAATAGATTTAGGTCACTGCTTTTTAAGGACTCTCTACTCTGTATTCTGGTGATGGGATAGCAATGCTCGCGGTTACTGTGCTAATCTTAGATTTATAAGAAATGCAACAGTTGGGTCTTTATTTCCAAAAGGTGTGTGTAGCCGTAGGACAAACAATCAGTTTAGCTAAAGCACCATGCCTTTGGTCTGACTGTTATCAGAGCATTTGCTCTGTAGTGTCAAACAAAGATTAGAGGGAGCGTTGGCACTAATCCTGTTGTTATTGAGTGTTAAGAAAAGATGCAGGTTGTCTCACAGGAGCTTTCTGTTTAATGGACTATATAGAAAAGGTGTTGGAAAAGCTCAAAGAATGGGCCCGCAAGCTCATTGAAACCCTCCTCGGCCCAGAGGCACAGCCAGAACCCGAACCCATTCCCATCCCGGTTAATGAGCCAGGACTTCGTCGGCGGTAGGCAGTTCTCGTGTCTGATACCCCTCGGAGTTCATTAAATATTTTGGTGCTGCACGGCCCCAATTTAAATCTATTAGGACTCCGAGAGCCAAATATTTATGGTGCCGTGACCTTAGATGAGATTAACCATCTCCTAGAAAAGGAAGGGCAGGAGTTAGGGTGCGCCCTGGTAGCTTTACAATCCAATCATGAAGGTGTATTGGTAGATGCTATTCATGGGGCTAGAGGCCAGCACCAAGGAATTTTGATTAACGCTGGTGCTTATACCCATACCAGCATTGCCCTGCGGGATGCCTTGGCCGCTGTAGCCCTGCCAGTAGTGGAAGTCCATCTCAGTAATATTTATCAGCGCGAAGCCTTTCGACATCACTCTTTCATTGCTCCAGTAGCTGTTGGCCAAATTAGTGGCTTTGGAGCTGAAAGTTATCGATTAGGGCTACAGGCTCTCGTTTATACCCTGAGAAAATTGGCCAGCACTAATTGATGCAGTACTCACTTTTGAGTCGGTTTCGAGGTGCCCTATTGGGCGGCTGGATTGGTGAAATTCTGGCCAGTAAAAGCTGTCAAGGGTTCCCGGTAGCTTCAGTCAAATTCGCCCAACCCACCTCAGGAGAGACCTGGAATTTAGAGAAGGGATTAACTATCTCTGAAGCCAAGCTCTCAGCTTGGAGTCAAATTGCTACTTGCGGGACTGAGAGCTTAATTCGTTGTGGCAAGCTTGATATAGAGAATTGGCTAGGGCAAGCTGACCAGCTCCACCCTTCCCTACTATTGTTAAAAGGGGGAGCTAGTAGCAGTCAGGCAGCCGTAGCAACGCTACCAGTAGCACTTTTCTTTCATGAAGATCGCATCCAGTTGCGACAAAAACTGCAACAAGCAGCAAAGGTTTGGCAGTCCGATCCAGAGGAATTAAGTGGAGTATGGGTGGTGGCGTTAGCGATCGCCCTAGCCCTCACTGAACAACTCGACTGTGCCAACTTCATTCCCCAAATCATAGCAGAATTGGGAACCAAAGAAACCCCTCTGATTCACCAACTCCAACAGGTACAACTATTATTAGACCAGGGCGCGGATTTAGAGACAACAGTGGCTCAACTCAAGCGTGAGCAAGGGCATCCCGCCGATACATCAATTGCCCTAGCCTTTTACTTTTTCCTCAACACTCCAGAAGATTTTCGCCTGAGTACGCTCCGTGCTGCCCGTAGCAGTTACCAATCCGAGACTACTGTTACCCTCACGGGTGCTTTAGCAGGTGTGTATAACAGTATTACTGGCATTCCTGTCAGTTGGCGTCTTATTACTAATCAGATTGCTGCTGCGGAAAAGAGATTGCACCTGGCAGACTGCCTTTTTACTATTTGGTCTGGTGTTTGGGCCCCTCAGGCAATAGATCGCTGCCAATGGACAGCTGTGGCAGCACCGGGCGTGATTCAGCCGCGATTATAAGTAATTGATTGTATTACATACTCCCAGCGCTGCCTGAAATCCGGCAGCGTGGAGATGTGAGGCAATTTAAGCAAAAAAATAAAAATTTTCCGCTAGGTTTTGTAAGGTAAAAAGAGGTTAACTCAAAATATTGCACCTTATGAATGGGTAAATTTAGATAGACTCAATTAACTCATCTGACATTACACCAACCATGCTTGGCCTCCCCTACTGCTACATCTCACCTAAAATGGCAAGTCCTCTGCTATGAAAACGCTTTATTCGTTGACGCAACCCCTTACGAAATTGCGTCGGACATCTGAGCAACTTTGCACTTGGTTGTCATTAAGGGTGTCTGATTCCTCTGCGGCTAGTACCGATCTGTTTAATCCCGTTTCTCATAACTGCCTACCCCAGCAACAGGATGGCTTAAGATACCAACAGCAGAGATTGCCCTCAAACCACCACCAAAACTTGCCACCAAGACGAGGTAAACGCCAAGGACGTTCGCCAGTTATGTGGGTAATAGCAGTAGTCTCTCTCACCAGTGCGATGGGCACCCGTTTTTACAATCAGCCGAAGCTAGATGTCGATACGGCATCTCCCCAAACCATCCGCGCTCCCTTTAAAGCCAGTATTGAGGATGCCAAAACTACTGAAGAAAAGCGCAAGGAAGCTCGTACAGGCTCTTTTCCTATTTTGGCGATCGATAACTCCCTTACCCAAGAGATTTATCAGGAACTCCAGGAGTCTCTTGACAAGTTGGAACAATTGCGGCAACTGAGCGGTTCTTTTCCCTTTGCCCAGACCGCTGTGCTATCAGAGTCTACCCAACGGTATCTCCGCCAGATCCAGGAATGGGAATGGCAATCTATATTAGCATTTGCTCAAAAGGATAGCTACGTCAGCCCTTTCAATGCCGACGTAAAGCTGCCCCATCAGGCTGAAGAGCCAGTGAATCTGGTTTTTATCCAGGCGGTTAGCGAATTGCAAAGCTACCGTCAGCTCTCTTCTAATGCTGCCTTCTCCAATCTGATTGAGTCGATCTCACGCGCTCGTCAGGGTTACGCTCAGGCATCGCGCCAACTGTACGCATCCCCAACAGCTGAATCTGATCGCAGTTACGATACCTCGATTCTCGATCTATCAGATGCTCTGTGGCAGGAAACCCGCATCGGAATTAATCGAGCTGCAAAGCGCATCCTGACTCAAGGCATTCCCCCAGGGCTTCCCCCGGAAATCTTAAAGGAAGCCGTCCAGGTACAATTGAGTACCCTTGTGCCTGCCGAGGCAGAACCGTTAGCAATTCAGCTTCTGACAGATGTCTTGCAACCCAACTTAATAGAAGACAAAGAACAAACCAAACGCAGGGCAGAACAGGCTGCACAAGCCGTGGAACCTGTCATGGTCTCTGTAGAGCAGGGGGAGGTGATTGTTAAGGCAGGGGAGGAAATTACCCAAGCAGATTTCGTCCTACTGGATTACTTCGGCTTGAGCCATCGGGAGATTAATTGGGTTGGTTTGGTAGGTTTTGGCGGTCTAGTTACTGGGGCGGTTGGTGTTTTTTGGCTGGTGGAGCGACGGGTACATCCAACCCTCAGGCGGCGCGACCATATTTTACTGCTGCTATTAAGTCTGAGTACACCCCTGCTGGGGACGTTGGGTATTCAGTATACCGACCTGCCTGCCATTGGTTTGTTAGTGGGCAGCTTTTACGGTTCTAGCTTAGGAGTAACGGTGGTAGCTCTCCTGGCTGGGTTAGTCAGCTTCAGTATCAAAACTGGCTGGGAGTATTTACTGGCGGGTGCTGCTGGCGGTTTGGTGGGAGCCTTAATGGCTGGGCGGATGCGATCGCGTGAAGAACTGGCACTGCTGGGAAGTGCTGTAGGCTTAACCCAGGGGGGCGTAAATTTACTCCTAAATTTGATTCCCAGTGCGAGTGTGGGTGCAGTTTGGTATGTCGTGCTGCCGGGAGCCTTAATTTACGGCTTGTCAGGTTTGGCATGGAGTGTAGTAGCTCTGGGCATATCGCCTTATCTAGAACGTCTGTTTGACCTCGTCACGCCTATTCGGCTAGCAGAATTGTCCAATCCCAATCGCCCTCTGCTGAAGCGGCTGGCAACGGAGGCTCCCGGAACGTTCCAACATACGCTATTTGTGGCTTCCCTAGCCGAAGCGGCAGCCCGAGAACTTCACTGTAACGTTGAACTTGTCCGGGCAGGAACCTTGTACCACGACATCGGTAAAATGCACGATCCGTTGGGATTTATTGAAAATCAAATGGGCAGTCCCAACAAGCACGATGAAATTAATGACCCTTGGCAGAGTGCCCAAATTATTAAAAAGCACGTCTCGGAAGGACTGGTCATGGCTCGCAAACATCAATTACCTAAAGCGATTCGGGACTTTATTCCAGAACACCAAGGCACGCTTTTGATTTCCTATTTTTATTTTCNNCAGGCTCAACAAAAAGCTCAACAACAAGGGTCACCATCAGTGCAGGAATCAGACTTTCGCTACGACGGCCCTATTCCCCAATCTCGCGAAACTGGTATTGTCATGCTGGCAGATGCTTGTGAAGCAGCGCTGCGATCGCTTAAGGATACTACCCCAGACGTTGCCTTAGGAACGATCAATAAAATTCTCAAAGCTCGCTGGCAAGACAATCAGTTGGTCGATTCTGGGCTAACGCGGGAAGATTTATCAAAGATTGCCGAGGTATTTGTTAGAGTTTGGCAACAGTACAATCACCAACGAATTGCCTATCCTAAAGCCGCCTTTAATTGTGAATCATCCCGCGCTTAAGAGGAAGGGGTGAGGGGGTGAGGGGG
>DNXU01000202.1:0-6547 GCA_003505715.1 Cyanobacteria bacterium UBA8803
CCATCACCCATTACCCATTCCCTAAAATTTGATATATCCGCTCCAGTAATTGGCTTATTGAGTGGGAACGATCGCGCAGAATTTGGGTAGCGATTGCTTGCAATTGGGACTCTAGCTTAGCTTTAGTCCGATCGGCCACCCCTTCATTTAGTACAGGAGTTTCTAATCTATGATCGAGGACTAGAATGGGCGGTAGGTTTGGTAATTTGCCTAAGCCAATCATGCCTTCNNNGGATTGCTGATATCCTTTAAACGAATCAGAAGTAAATCAACCGTTCCCTCTTGGAGTTGACGGTATACCTCTGCCCAAGAACAGGAGAGCAAGCTTCTAAATCCTGCCGTTTGCAGGTATTGCATCAATGCCTGGAGCCAAGGGGTGTGGCAGGTGACAGAATTAGAGAGGGGTGATGGGGGTATTTCGGCAGCGTCCTGAAGAACACTGATATCCATGACGAGAATGCTGGACTGGTGGCTAAGCCCAGCGGCTACTTGAATAACTTCCAGCAGCGCTGTACTCTTGTGTTTATTATCGGGTGCCAAACAGGGATAAACTGAAAGCCCGATCGCTTGATTAGCAGCTTGTGTCATGCCACGCTCCAGCGTCACTAGGGGTAAAGCAGCTAAGCTGGGATGTAACGAGAAAGCTTGTAAGTAAGCTAGCGGGTCTCCTATGCCGGAACCGTCTAGTAAGACGATATTGGGATGCCAAACCCGAGCCAATAATTCTGCCTGCTCTAAATCATCGGCTTCTAAAACTCTGTATTTTAGTTCTGAGTGCTGCATATTCAGTACCTCAGTTAGCTGAGACATCAGTCGAAACGAGTTAGGTGGCATCTCAATTAACCCAGAACTTAGATAAAGAATAGTCAGAACGCTACTAGTTTTGTGATTAGGTTTGCCCAAGCGAGTCAGGTTCTGGAGGAGGACAGGCTTTTGTATCGGCAAGCTTAAGAAGCCATCCGCATTCCGAGCATAAGCTTCTTCTTTTTCTACCTGGGTTGCCGTTACCAGAATAGGGATGTGGCAGGTTTGGGGATCAGACTTGAGCAGCGTCAAGACATCCCAGCCGGAAAGCTGGGGTAGCATGGGATTGAGAAAGATAGCATGAGGTTGCAAGCTGCGGGCTTTAGCAATGGCTTCCATAGCAGAGCGGGCAACGACAACCCAATAGCCCAAGCTTTTGAGCTGTGTCGTCAAATCTTCCAGGTAGCGGACTACAGTTTCCACAATTAAGACCAAACGGTTGCGGCTGGGAGATGGGAGATTGCCAGTCGCCGCTGCGCTCTTTTCTCGGGGCGGAGAGGGTGGAAGGAGTAGGGTAAACTCGCTGCCTTCATCGCTTTTGGAAATAAAGGAGATATCTCCACCATGCAAGCGAGCAAGGCGTTGAGTTAAGACCAATCCCAAACCAGTACCCTCGAAACGACGAGTCAGCGGGGACTCCAACTGCTGGAATTTCTGAAAAATTAAGTGTTGCTTTTCTGCGGGAATACCGATGCCAGTGTCCCAGACAGTGAAAGTAATCCAACCTTCCAAAGCATTGACCCTTAAACCAATTTCACCATTGGTGTCTGTAAACTTGAGGGCGTTGGACAGCAAATGCACCAGCATTTGCCGCAACCGCAGTTCGTCGGCCACCATAGTATCTAAACCCGGTTCGATCTCTAGGGTGAAGGGAATTTCCGGGGTAGATTCTTCATCCTGCTGGTCTTTGTCAAGGTATACTTGTCGGGCTTGAGTATAGGCGCGATTGCATACGGTTTGAATTTGTATTGGTTCTGGGGTAAGTTCTAGCTGACCAGTTTCTATCCGAGTTAAATCTAGGATATCGTTGACCAGCGTCATTAGCTGACGCCCACTCTGATAAATCAGCTTAGCGTAGCGAGCTTGGCGTTCGTTGAGTGCGCCCAATGCCTGGTCTTTTAATAGGGTTGATAACCCTAAAACAGCAGTCAAAGGGGTTTTCAATTCATGGCTAATACAAGCTAAAAACTCATCTTTGAGCCGGTTGAGTTGAATTAAATCGGCATTTTTGGCTGCCAGTTCTTCGGCAACTTGGTGCTGTTCGGTGTTGTCTTGAGCCAGCACTAGCCAAAGATTTAGGAGTGGGGAGTGAGGGAATTTTTCCTTGTCTGGTTGTTCTGTTGTACCAACTTCTGATTTCTTGTCCTGTAGGAGCGATGGTGAAAGTGGAATTTGAGTAAATGAGAAGAGACGTTCTGGGTTTTTTTTTCTTAGTTCTCGATCCTGGGGAGCTGTAGCTAACTGGCGGCGATCGCTGATACAGTAGCAGCTACTAGCCTGAGCATTTGAAGGCTTATACTGCTGTTGAGCCACATTGCCTACTGCCCACAGAGAACGTTTAGTGGTGTTACTTGATACTGCTCGTGCTAGTTGTGGCGCTGCTATCGCGAGTTCCTCTCTAGTCTCTCGACGGTGTCTGACTTGCTCCTGAGGCTCCTGAGAAGCAAATTCGCCTCCCGTTCTAAAAGTCTCTGTGTTAAAGCTCAGAGGCCCTAACTTAGTGGGTGAATTGACCGATAAATGTTCTAAGCACGTAGCGGTAGGAGATCTGGCCCAATCTAAGTCTGGCCATGTCCCCAGCAGCTGACGCCAACTGAGATTTTCCGCTACGGTTTGCCCCGCAGAGGTTTGCAGGCTTAAAGGTAAGGGCAATTGTTCCAACAGTTGGATGAGGAGCTGAAGTTTGTTGGGTTGAGTCTGTTCATCAGCAATAGCTTCTCTATTATTTATCCCGTGAGCCAAGGCTTTTAAAATTAGCCAGCTATTGACTAGTCCCACAAAATGACCATCATCCTCTATTAATGCCCATTGCTGAGTATGGGGAATTGAAAATTGCCCATTAAGTCCATTGTCTGTAGTGCCGTTGATTTCCCTTTCCCGATTTAGGGAGGCCAGAAATTGGTTAAGAGGTAACGAGGCTGGTACGATCTCTAGAGGTTCAATCACAGGTGGCTCTAGCTGAGATAGAGGCTGCTCGATATCCCCATTTTCCCTTGAGAGCAAGTGGGGTATAATCCGTCGCAGATTAACGACTCCCAGGGGTCGTTGCTGTTCGCTCACTACAACAATGGCGTCACACCCTGAAGAGCGGAAAATCTCCAGCACGGCAGAAAGACCAGCCGTTTGGGTACAAATCGGCAATGGCTCGGCACATTCTTTTAAACTGGAAGTTGTCATGGATATGACCAATGTAGCTGAATATAGACGGAGAAGCTTGCTAGTGGCAGCATAGCGTTAATCTGCACTGAAAAGGCATTAAGAGCGTCAGGCAGGTCTCTGACGCTCGACCCATAACTATAGCTCTAGCTCAATTATTGCTCTCGATTGAGGTATAGAGGGTCAAGCATTACAATTCTCAGCTTGTTTAACTTAATGTTAAGTAACTTTATAAAGGTTTATTGTTAGAATCTTGTATGGTGGGGCGATATTCCTCTACCTGTAGTCTGATTGTTTTTTCAACGTTTAACGCTTATTGTTTTGCAACCTCAACTGTCCATCTGTACCTTGGTTCGTTCTGAATCCCTGGCTGAGTCATTGAGTCAGGTTTTGAGTGGCGATCGCTATGTTTTGCTCGCCACTGGCTCAGAATTGGAGTTTTTCAACGTGATTGAGCAACACAGGCAGCAAATTGATTGTTTGGTGTTGCAGGAGGACTGCTCGTTGCTGCCTATCATTAATCGCTTGTACGAACAAGGAACGCTGTTACCTGTTGTAATTTTGCCTAAGGAATCTGAAAAAATCAATCATAGCGTTGTCACAAACAATCACCACGAACATGACCAGACGAGCGATCGCCGTCCTCCAGGAGAGTTCAATCACCTGTTCCATGCCGCTGAAGTTCGACTCGACAGGATTCAATTATCTGAGATTGGGAGTTTCATAGATCAGGCGATCTCTCGCTTTCTATCCCTTTCGCCAATCTGGAGTCCAACCGACACCTCTGCTACAGCTAATCAGGAAACCGAGCCAGCCGATCCGAGTTTTCTGATGCAGCAGCAGCGCCGATTATCGGAGAAACTCAAGGAGCNNGGAGCGGCTTGGATACCTAGGTGTGTATTACAAGAGAAATCCCCAGTTTTTTTTCCGCTATTTGTCTGAAAAGGAAAGGCAAAGGCTCCTAGAAAAATTGAAATCTGACTATCGACAGATTGTTTTAAAATACTTCTCTCAACTCGAAACTCTTAATCAAGAAATTGATAACTTCGTTCATCAAGCCTTTTTTGCTGATATTTCAGTATCTAGGATTGTGGAAATCCATATGGAACTGATGGAGGAGTTTTCCAAGCAACTCAAGCTAGAAGGCCGAAGTGAGGAGGTGTTACTAGACTATCGCCTGACGTTGATTGATGTTATTGCTCACTTGGGTGAAATGTATCGTCGCTCCATCCCTAGAGAGTTATAAGCCTAGCTGCTAGCTATCATGTTTTAGAGATAAGCTTTTAGCAGGCTCTCGATGTTCCCTTGTCCTGGAGATGATTTCGGAGCGAAAGCAGTTAGATCTCCTGTCCTTGCTTTTAGTTAATGGCTAACTTATGAGTCCTCTAAAGAAAACCTATATTTTAAAGCTTTATGTCGCTGGGAACACTCCCCACTCCGTTACAGCTTTGAAAACGCTTAAAACTATTCTCGAACAGGAATTTCAAGGGGTTTACGCTCTCAAAGTCATTGACGTACTCAAAAGCCCCCAGCTAGCAGAGGAAGATAAAATTTTAGCCACGCCCACCCTGGCCAAAGTTCTACCTCCTCCGGTACGGAAAATAATTGGCGACCTTTCGGATCGGGAAAAAGTATTGATCGGCTTGGATCTTCTCTATGAGGAACTCCGTGAAGGAGAATTAGATCTTTAGTTCTTTTTTGGGGCATTATAGCATAATGCCCCAGCCCGGGGTTCGTCAAATTAATTTTTTTGTTTGAGCCCTCTCTATTGATAACAACTGAAAAGATGAGTAAACTTAACCCAACTGAGCCTAAGCAACAAGAAATTGTTATGGTGGGAGTGCAAAAAATCCGCACCATGATTGAAGGTTTTGATGATATCAGCCATGGCGGGCTGCCCATTGGCAGAACAACCCTAGTGAGCGGGACATCAGGTACAGGCAAGACATTGTTTGCGGTTCAGTTTCTCTACAATGGAATTACCTATTTTGATGAACCCGGAGTATTTGTAACCTTTGAAGAATCTCCTAACGATATTATTAAAAATTCTCACAGTTTAGGATGGAATTTACAGCAATTAATTAATGAAGGAAAACTATTTATTCTTGATGCTTCTCCTGACCCTGAAGGACAAGAAGTAGTTGGAAATTTTGACCTTTCTGCCCTGATCGAGCGGATTCAGTACGCTATTCGCAAATATAAGGCTAAGCGAGTTTCTATTGACTCCATCACAGCCATATTTCAGCAGTACGATGCTGCCTCAGTAGTGCGGCGAGAGATTTTTCGCCTAGTAGCACGCCTCAAACAAATTGGCGTGACAACGGTCATGACCACAGAGCGAATTGAAGAATATGGCCCGGTAGCGCGATTTGGAGTAGAAGAGTTTGTCTCCGATAACGTAGTGATTATCCGCAACGTTCTAGAAGGAGAACGCCGACGCCGTACTATTGAAATTCTCAAACTGCGGGGCACCACCCACATGAAAGGAGAATATCCGTTTACAATTACTCACCAAGGCTTCAATATTTTCCCCTTAGGAGCCATGCAACTAACTCAACGTTCTTCCAATGCGCGGGTATCTTCAGGTATCAAAACCTTGGATGAGATGTGCGGCGGTGGGTTTTTTAAAGATTCAATTATCCTGGCTACAGGTGCCACGGGTACAGGTAAAACACTATTAGTAAGTAAGTTTATCCAAGATGCTTGTTTGCAAGGTGAGCGGGCTATCTTGTTTGCCTACGAAGAATCAAGGGCACAGCTGACCCGCAATGGATTATCTTGGGGAATTGATTTTGAGGATATGGAACGGAAGGGCTTGCTGAAAATCCTCTGTTCATATCCTGAATCGGCAGGCTTAGAAGATCACCTCCAAATTATTCAATCCGAAATTGAGGAGTTTAAACCGTCTAGAATTGCCATAGATTCCCTGTCAGCTTTGGCGCGGGGAGTTACAAATAATGCCTTTCGGCAGTTTGTAATTGGAGTAACCGGATACGCCAAGCAAGAGGAAATCACTGGCTTTTTCACTAATACCACCGACCAGTTTATGGGTTCGCATTCCATTACAGATTCCCATATTTCCACAATCACCGACACAATTTTGATGCTGCAATATGTAGAAATTCGCGGTCAAATGTCACGGGCAATTAACGTCTTTAAAATGCGAGGATCTTGGCACGATACAGGAATCCGCGAATACACCATCAGTGAGGCAGGAGCAGAAATTAAAGATTCGTTCCGTCATTACGAACGAATTATCAGCGGTTCCCCCAGTCGCGTGATCGTTAATGAAAAAGACGAACTATCCAGAATTGTTCAAGGAGTTAGAGATAAGTCTAGCGAATAGAGTGAGGGATGAGGGATGAGG
>DNXU01000202.1:6723-15742 GCA_003505715.1 Cyanobacteria bacterium UBA8803
CATCCCTCATCCCTCATCAAGAAACCACAGGCAACAGAACTTTTGAAAGACAATTCCCTCCACTCCTCACGGTTACTGTAATGATTTGTGCTTCTATCAAGCGGGTTTCAACAGAGGGTATGCCCGTGCCGGGGTTCAGGGAATAGGCAGGGAAACAAGCAGCACTCAAACTCAAACGCAATCTATGGCCTTTAGCAATTCGCACGCAAGTGGCTTGTAGGGCAATTCTTAATGCAGTTGTCCCTTGAGTTGAATTAACTTGCACGTACCCCTGAGTGAAATTGTAGATATTGCCATTGGGTAAAACCTCAGAAAGCACGGCACACAAGTCAAAACTGGGGGTATCGGCTTGGCAAAAAATCTCTACCGACACCTCCCCTGCTAAATGCAAATCCTCGACTAACGGTTCACAAGTATAGGTTAAGACATCCGTGCGATCGTCGATCGCAGAACGCTCAAATGCCCCCGCAGGTATGGCGGCATGACCTCCCCAGGCGGGAACGGGCCGCCAAGGATCGTGAACTAATACATCGCAGGAATTGGGCAGAACAGGTTTCTCTGCTGAAATCAGGGTGCCTGCATCTTCTCGCACGCTAGCCAAACCCGTACTGGCTAGAAAATAGGATTTGCGATCGCTCCTAGGCCAACCCTCAAAATAGCGCCACTGGTTACTCCCCATCTCAAATAGGCAAACGGGTAGTTGGTTGAGCAATCCTGTATCCATTCCTTTAAGGAAGTGGTCGAACCAACGCACTTGCAAGCTATCTACGGGACTAGCAGCTTCAGCACCATAGTCTACTGCTCCCACTTTACGCCCCCAAGGTAGGTGTGCCCATGGGCCAATTAAAAGGTGTTGGGGAAAGGCACTGCGGGCTGCCATTTCTTGGTACAAGCGAAGATTACCGCGCAAGTAAGGATCGAACCATCCCCCAATATGCAGCATCGGCAAATCTACGCCTTGCAGATTTGGGGAAAGTTGCTCCCAGTATTCCCCTGGTTCGGAATGCTCTAGCCACTCGTAATAGAAAGAATTGGGCGCGTACTTTCTCAAACTTTCTGTAAAGGGGTGAGAGAGGTCATAAAAGGGTAAATTCCGAGAAGCGGCGTATAGCAGTTGATGAGCAGTAGCATCTCTTTGTAAGCGGGCAGTCTCTGCCGCTAATTGAACCGCCCAACCCAAATTAGCCTGCAAGCAGAACGCCCCCCCTTCATAGGCCCAATCGGCATACAGATCGTAACCAATCATGGCAGGGCAAATGGCCTTGAGGGCTGGCGGACGCGCAGATGCGGCATACAGTTGAGTCATGCCTTGGTAAGAAAAGCCATACATACCCACCAGTCCGTTGCTACCCGGCAACTGAGCTGCCCAGTTGACCGCATCAATCCCATCCTCGATTTCGCTAGAGAATAGCTGAAATACCCCTTGGGAAGTCCCCCGCCCCCGGACATCCTGAATGACTACAATATAACCCTGGGCAGCATACCAAGTAGGATGGGCATAGACGACGGTAGAGGCGATCGCTCTGCCATAAGGTTGTCGCATGAGGAGTACGGGCCACTCACCAGCACAATCGGGACGGTAAATATCTGCATCTAGCCGTACTCTATCACGAGTTAACATTGATGCGGTTTCGTGGCCAACTTTCAACATTGCAAGCACTAAGGGAGAGGGATGAGGGATGAAGTTCTTAGGGTGCGTTATGCTACAGTTAATGCACCGTCTCATCCCTATTTTTTATCACTGGATACGCAAGGTTAAAACCATGGTGCCAGTAACTGGTTGGGGAGGATGCCAGGTGTGAAGACTCTGCTTAATTAGCTCAATTACCTTAGTCTTCTTCAAACTTGAAGCTTCCTCATCCAAGAGAATCTTTCTCACCCGACCTTTGCTGATTGTAAACTCGAAAACAATTATGCCACTAAATCCAGCAGGTAAGGTGAGCTGTTGTAAGTGTTGGGTTAAAGCAGCAATTTCCCCTTGTGCCAAACCTGTTACTTGAACGACTTCAAGCTGGTGATGTGCAGGTGCTGCCAGTTCGCGCTCTAAGAAACAATCTACACAACTAGGATCAATCGCACTCAGCTCGTATGCCTCCATTGGTGCTGGCATCGGTGCGCTAGCAGGCGTTGGGTTGGGAGCAGAGAGAGCGCGTTTAAATAAGACACGAGACGATCGCGGTGCTGGAGGTGGTGGCGCTGCCAAGTTAGCTGGTTCTACCATAGTTTTGTATAAAGTAGGTGCAAAGAAGGCAGTTGGGGCACCGCAAATTCCTTGATAGCTAACCCCCTCTGGCATGTCAACTGGCACGTTCATAGAAATAGATGCGCTGCCCGGTTCAACTTGCACGTCATCGCTGACGGCAACAAAGGCTGTATATTGAGATAACAACTGATAAGTTAATGCTGTATCCGTTACCGCCTCGACTCCAGCCTTGGTTTCAACGCTAAACATTTGATTCATCAACTCTTTAATCCGCGCCCGTCCCCACAACTGAGCAATAGCGAGATTGCCGATTTCTTCAAAATTGAGCGTAAAGGTCTGCTGATAGTAATATCCGCTAGCGGCAATACCCGTAACGTGGAGTTTTCCAGCCGTGCGGTCTGATTTTTTGCCAAACAACACTAAGGGCTGTTCGGCAAACAAATCCGGTGCTGTTGCCGGATAAATTAGCGGATTTTCCCCAGCACCTTCCCAACAGATTTGAATATTTGTCAGCACGGGATTGTTGATTTGCCGGAAAAACTTTTCTGCTACTTCTTCGGTTGGTTCATCCTGCCGAATAATACGGGAGGTTCCCCGCCCTATTTCGGCAATGCGGTTGAGCAAAAAGCGGTTGACGGAACTGCCAACGCCGAAGCTGTAGAGTCGATTGCCCGGTTTTAGTGCCTGCTGCACCTCGGCTAAAATCTGATTCTCATTCCCGATATAGCCATCGGTTAGTAACACGATACTCCGCAACCTTCCTGCTGGGGGTGCGGGAAAATTCATGACAGCACGAATGCCATTGAGTAAATCAGTACCGCCGTTAGCTTGTAAGCGATTGATGTAGGCGATCGCCTTCTGGCGGTTCTGGGGTGTATTGGCTAAGGGTGCTGCTGAGAGTTGTTGGGTGGTATCGGAAAAATCGATAATTGTAAAAGTGTCGTTGGGATTGAGTCCGTTGATAAAACGACGCATCAGTTCCTGGCATTTACATAACGGATCGCCATGCTGGGAACCGGAAGTATCCATGAGGAACACTACATCTTTAGCGACTATCTCATCGGCACTGTAGGCCAAAGCAGGGATAAAATAAATAGCAAAGTGTCCGCCGCGCTCGTCGGCTTGGGTTAGTACGGTTGCTTGGGTGTTATTACCTGCTACTTGATACCGCACAATTAAGTCTTTGTTAGGAATAGTATCTTCCCCACCCAGTTGAACTCTAACAGTTTGGCCTGCATATCCCAGGCGCAACTGATGAGAGGGCGAGTTTACCTTAAGAATAGGCACACCTGCATCAATTTCTACCGTAATGCCGATATCATGTCCAGGGCGCATTCCTTCGGGCATAATGGGAGGAGTAATTCGGGAAGCATCGGGAACTTCATCGGTATCGCCGTTCTCATCAATTAGCCTACCAGGGATGAAACGTGGCCCTACTACCATTGGAAAGACGAATTCATAATCACCCCCTGCAAATTTCAAGCTATCCGTGTAACGAATTGTGACATCAATTTGCTCACCCGGTTTGATGTTAGCCAGGGACTGAGTAAAAATATTGTCCCGCTCTTGTTCGAGTAATCCGGCAGTACGTCCTTGTTGTTTGGCTTGTTGGTAGAGGGCGACAGCTTCTTCGCGTTTTTTGATATTACCTTTGATGATGCGATCGCCGATTTTAATTTCCATATCATCCACTGCTGCTTCATCCGGCAGTGGGAATACATAGACCGCTTCTAACGGCGTGGTGAAGGCATTTTCAAAGGTTTGAGTTACTTCAACTCGTGACATGTTGCCAGTAATTTTTGCCTGGACTTCGGTATGCTTGAGGGGAAATACGAGCGGTTGTTCGGTAGTAGATTGCGCGTACAAACCGCCTAAATGAGGGGTTTTGGACTGAAGTGTAGTCATAATTTATGGCTGTGTAGTAAATGGCTTGAGTTATTGAGGTACAAAACCAAGCTAACTAAGGCAACCGCTGCTCTACACCTAATCCGTATTAGGAGTTTTGTTAGGATGTTGTTACTCGCTTGAGGAAACTAAAGAGGAATGGCACCTATTGAGGAACCGTTTAAACAAGCTGCAACTGACTGGGACTTAGAACGACTGTACCGAGACTTAGCGAGAGTCAAACAACAGTCTGGAAAGCGATATCAACTCACAGCTGTGGAAATGGCTTGCCTGCGAGGGTTGCTTTGCAGGCACAGTCCTAATGAAATCGCATCTGTACTTAATCGGGAACTGCGGGGCCTGAGAGTTGACCTTTCGAGGGGGTTGTATCGTTATGTGGAAACACTGACTGGGCGCACTCTTAATACCCTGAAAGACTGGAGAGATGTAGCTGACTGGCTGCTCCTAGCTGGCTATCAAACTTTATCGGATCGTCCTGTTACCCAAACCAAAGATTCTCCGATCAAAATTGTAGATGTCGCGATTGGTGGTTCTAAGATATCACCCATACTTGACATCAAAGTTCGCAACATTGGCAGTCAAGTTGCTTTTCTTAAAAAAACTAAATTTCACTTTTACAATGCTTGGTTCCTTCAAGGCTGGGTCTTCAACCAGGTATTATTGGCAAGTCCTCCTGCTCCTTGTGCTGCCCCTGGCGATCGCTCTAGGATGAGCAGAGCTGTTGAACCGAGTTATGATTATCAGGTGGCTATAGATGAAGAAGCAATTGTGAAGGGGACTTTAGAGGATTTAGCCCAGCGTGGAGTTGTTTTTACTAGCAATGCTTACCAAGCAGAATTTAGCCAGCTCAATCCTCTATACCCTACAAATAATACTATTTATAGCGAAGAATTTAATATTTCTCAATGTGTTGGCTGTAATGACGTAGATCGATTTACTTTTACTATATCTTTCCCCAAAGCACAGTCACAAGAATATAGCAATACCTGCCAATTGGGCATTTACCACTTTAACCTAGAAATTGTTTATGATGAAGATGATAAAACTGTACAAAGCCAGCCTGTAATTCTTTTGGTAGAATCGAAAGAAGTACCGACTGGAGATCGGTACTTTTTTGAGGAAGATTGCCCGCCTCACTTCATCAATCAAATTATCCCGAAGTTTAAGGAATACAGCCAGCTTAATAAAGAAGTGCTTGCTGAGGTAACTAAAATTGAAGGGATAAGAAGTGCGGCCTTAAACAAACTCATTCAAACTCAACAGAATCGAAAGCCAACCCGCCCATCGTTATGGGAGCAGACGTTCGGGAGACTATCTGGAAAATAGGGAGACAGGAGAATAGGGTTTTCCATTCCTTGTGTTTTCAAAGTTTTGAGTTTCTAAATCTTTATGCAGAATTCAAAACTCAAAACTCAAAATTCTAGGAAGCTACCGGATGTATAGCCCAGGATTTAACCACTTTCAGGGGTGCCGAGTTGGTTGGCTCTGCTATCTTTCCCTCAGACTGTGGGGTTAGGGGGGTAGCTTGCAGTGCTGTTTGCAGAGCCTGCATCTGAGCCATCATCGTTTCGAGTTGATGTTGGAGTTGCTCAGCCTCGGATGAAGTTGGCGAGGTTACCTTCAGGGATTGTTTCGAGGAAGTCTTGGCCTTGTTGTATGCTAAAAAGTTTTGAGCAGCAGCAAACTTGGTCGCTGCTGCTTGTACTGTCACCTGACGGGGTATCATTGGTTGCGCCTCAAGGGGTTGAGTCCTAAAGATCATGGGTTGAGCAACAGGCAGCTCAATTTGTGGGGTAACTGAGGTCTCTTTTACAGGTTCTGCTGGGATTGGTGATGGGGGATTGGGAATGGCAGATTGGGAATTGGCAACTTCGATATCTTCTTCAACAGCAGTGGGAGCATTTTCAGCTGCTAGTTCCTTGAGTGCCTCCTCCACAAGGATACTCACTTCAAAGATTTCTCCCTGAGATTCTGGGAGTTGGAGTGTTTCTAACAATTTTTCCTTTTCCTTAAGATTTTGCTCTAACTCTGAGAGTTGTTCCTCGGTCTTTTGGGATTTACGAGAAGACTGTTGCCACCCGGTCATGGCTATCGTAGCGATACCTGTACCTAAACTCAGTACTGTTGCCAACCCCAGGTAAGGAGTGGCGGCATCTCTGAGCTGACCTTGAAATACTGGCTCCTTCTGAAATTGGATAGTTACTGGCTTTTGCCCGACGACAGCTAAGGGTAAGGTGAGGGCAGAAAAGACGGCTGCCGAAAACATTATCGGCGTAATCACATATTTTTTGAGGGGAGAGCCAGTCATGATTGAATAGTTCCTATTGACAAGTTTCTAGTATCAGTTATCAAACTCAAACGGTATCCAGATAATTCAACTCTGTTGCTAATGCGTGTAGCTTATTTGGTGAGAAGAGTAGGAGCGATCGCACCGGAGGTGAATTTCTCGATCTTTTGCTGTTTTCAGGTTAATCGATTTAACATTAAGCTATTTTAAGTACAGATGAAGATACGCGAAAAATCAGTGAAGTTATTGTAAATCTTCACTGGTAGACGCTGGCTCGAAGGATCTGAATACCTATGTCCTTAGTTAGCTGAAGCCCTGTTCCCAGAAGCATTTCAGGAAAATTGAGTTCAAATTATTTTCTGTTTTGGGTCTTGAGGGCTATCAAACTCAATTTTATGTTAATTATATCAATTCTACTCGTGATGTCCATCACAGTTAGAGTGGCTAAATTGCATTATAGAATTGAATATAATATTCTCTACACCATATTTAATGAGCCAAAAGCTTTTAAAAAACTCATGCCGGACTATTTGCCGATATCTTCATTCCAGAGTTGGGGGTGGGCTTGAATAAAGTTACTCATGAGTTGCTCGCACTCCTCCAGATTTAAATCGATGACTTCAACACCGTGAGATTCCATAAATTCCTTGGCACCAGGGAACGTCTTGGACTCGCCAGCGATGACTTTTTTAATCCCAAACTGGACAACAGCACCTGCACAAAGGTAGCAAGGCATCAAGGTAGAATAAAGGATCGTATCCTGATAGCTGCCGATGCGGCCAGCATTCCGGAGACAATCAATTTCAGCATGAGTTACGGGGTCATTATCTTGGACGCGCTTGTTATGTCCTCTACCGACAATCTGACCATCTTTGACCAGAACTGAACCGATCGGAATCCCACCTTCATTTAGTCCCTGTCTAGCTTGGGCGATCGCTGCTGCCATAAATTCATCCATCACACTTTATGCCTCACTAGCTGGATTTAATTAGAATACTGCACCAATCTACCGGACACGATATCAAAATATATGCTATTAGGCAGATGTGCTAGTTCTTGTTCAAAATCAAGATAGGCACCATGATCTGCCCCTTACAAGGAAGGATGAAAATAATTCTTACCCTGTTCCTCTCCCTCATCCCTCAGCCCTCAGCCCTCATCCCTCATTCCTCTGCCTCCTCAGGACATTCCTATCGATTTACTTGGTTTGATTGGTTTTGCCTGTGGTATCCTCCAGGCTGGCTGATTCTCTTCAACCGCCACTGGCAACACTATCATCAAGACCCAGAAGGGTGGAATTGGCTGGAGTATGGATTGTTTCTGATACCGGGGGGATTTTATCTGGCATTACTGATCCGCTGGTTGCGTCTAGGATGCCGTACACCCCGCAACGAAGGTTGCCAGTTTCATCCTGACTATCAGGCAGCATTCCGAGACGAAATCCTTGCCCCAATTGTTAACCATTATTTTCGCGCTGAATTACATCAAACGGAAAACCTACCCCAAAACCCACCCTTAATTGTGGCAATGAACCATGCTGGGATGTGTTTTCCTTGGGACTTCTTGGGATTAGCTTATCTGTTAGGTCAAACCCAAGGATGGGTCATACAACCCCTAGCTAGTGTTTCTTTATTTGAACATCCCTGGGTAATTTGGTGGCTACCGCCGGGATGGTCTCAAGCTTTAGGGGGTGTCCGTGCCCAAAGCGATGACTTTGAAGCAGCACTAGCCCAGAAAACAATTTTACTTTACGCTCCAGAGGGTGTGCGCGGCCCTGGGAAAGGTTGGTCAAAACGCTATCAGCTACAAACCTTCGATCCTAGTTTTATCCGCCTGAGCGATCGCTACCACATTCCCATTCTACCAGTAGTTTGCATCGGTAACGAGTTCTTGCATTCTCCAGCGTTGAATCTCAAAAAACTCTCAAGACGAGTTGCCCTGCCTTTCTTGCCTCTCTCGCTGCTGATGTTGGCCTTTATTCTATTCCCTTCCATGGGTATTTGGGCAATGAGAGCGAGGTTGCGCTATTACATTCAACCCATGTATGAACCTTGGAAGGAAACACTACCACCACCCCAGCCAAAGTCTAGCTCCCCTAAGGAGCGATGGCAAACTTACCAAAAAGCACGGCAACTACAAGAAAAACTGCAAAATCAAATCAACCAACTGTTACATGGTAATGGGTGATATCAGTTTTTTAAGCGCCGTCACTACCAAATCTCTTCTAATTTCAAGACAAAACCAGGAAGTTCGGGGTCACCACTAACAGTCTCAGGATTGTCTAGTTGTTGGACTGCGACACCAGGGCGATAAATATAAACTCGTCGCCGTTTCCGGTCAATTAACCATCCCAGTCTCACGCCATTGTCCATGTACTGCTGCATTTTGTCTTGCAGATCTTTTAAGGTGTCGCTAGGCGATCGCAGTTCCACCACAAAGTCTGGAGCAATAGGAGCAAACTTTGTCCTAGAGTATTTTGACAGTGCATTCCATCGCTCCAGTTTCACCCAAGAGATATCAGGGGAAACTGTTGCACCATTCGGTAAGATAAACCCCGTACTAGAATCAAAGCCTCTCCCCGTGCCATCTTGTTTAGTCCAGTTGAAAAGCTGACCACTCAGTTC
>DNXU01000202.1:15840-16054 GCA_003505715.1 Cyanobacteria bacterium UBA8803
AAAGAATTGGTCATCTGTCAAATTAATCACAGGATGCATCTGCACTACCAGGGGACGTGTTTCAACCTGCGTCTCAGTTGCTCTGTGCTGGTGTTGAGCTAAGACCATTGCGCTACTGCTGTTCTTACACATCCAGTTTAGCTGAAACCGCGAGAAGCCCCACGTTTCAATCCCGTTGCGTTGAGCCTGTGAGGGGGTGAGGGGGTGAGGGGGT
>DNXU01000207.1:0-2971 GCA_003505715.1 Cyanobacteria bacterium UBA8803
CACTTGCTTGGGAAGCGCTATAAATTAGTTTTGCGCTGATCACCATATCTATGGGAGAGCCACAACAGGAGTGGATAGTGGGTCATTATCAGTACTTCCTTCGAGTAGCATCCCTGGTGGGGAAAAGCTCAAAAAGCTTTCCCGGTAAAGTTTGTGAACGCTACCCTCTGCCATCAGGTCAGACTTTATCGGTAGAGTTAGCGATCCCTTTATGTCAGGATTCCATGACTTTAGCCGATACACTCAAGCAACTGTTCACTTTGAGCAGTTTGAGTCAGTAGCACCCTGATACAAATGCTTCCATAGCCGTTAGGAACTTTCGAGGATGATTTTCTATCCTTGGATTTAACCAAAGTACCCATTTGGGGGTATGTGCATTTTGTCAAATACTTGTTACGATTTTTAATAACAGAGGGACAGTTAACCTGTTGACTGATGCTCAGCCCTCACCTAAATGAGGCTTCTGTAAGCAAAACGCACATTCTCTCTAGTAATCTAGGAGTGAAACACATGTCTAAACCCATTGAACTTTCCCTGGAGCAGCAGTTCAGTATTCGCTCGTTTGAGACTCAGGTGCAACAAATGAGCCGCGAGCAGGCTCAGGACTTCCTGGTCAAGCTCTACGAGCAAATGGTGATGCGGGAAACTATGTACAAAGAGTTTCTCAAGCACGAGTGGGGATTAGGGCCAAGTCCCAAGTTTGAGTTGTAGTAGCCCTGGGTGTAGTGGGCGACCTCCGTCTCTTGCTCGGTTCCAGCGAGGAAAGGAGCTGGGGATGCTGGGGCGTCACCTCCAAACAAATTATTTAAATGGCTGCTCTGTGTGGTTCAGTAGTATTTCGTTGATTTTGAAGAATTCTGGAGTTAAGAGCGCGACCGACCAGAGTAAACCATTGGATTAAGAGCGCTAAGTATTCCAATTACACAAACCTTCCTAACCGTTACCGTCTCAAGAAACTCCAACGCTAGGGGGAATAATAAGGGTAAACCCTGAGCATAGCCGAAGGGGAAGTGCAAGTGGTAGTGTTAGAAAAACGCCGTACTCCCGACATATGTTTCAGAGTTGCCTAATCTGCACCGATTTTGCTGATGGTTTATATCGGTTTGTGGAGTTTGTGCCCAGTTTAGCAGCAGGTGGCATCCAGCAGATCGTCTTCTGCCATAGTGTTCCTGTGTGGGAAGAGGGAGAAATTCCGCGCATCGACGAAGATGCGATCGCCGCAGCTAGAGCTCGTTTGAGCGCCGGATTAAAAAATATCCCTGATGGTATAGAGGTTCACATTGAAGTCATCTCAGGGCGTCCCTTAGATAATATTCCCAAAGTAGCGCAGCAATACCAGTCTGATGTCATCCTGACCGGAAGCACTAGTCGCAGCTTTTTACAAGAAACGCTCTTTGGGAGTACCACGGTAGGATTGGCAAGAGCTGGCATGACTCCCCTGCTGATCCTGCGACCCCAACTGATTTCTACTTATACCCGTGAAGAACTCGATTTACGCTGTCAGCATTTGTTGCGGTATGTACTGATTCCCTACAACGGGAGCAAAGCTGCCAAGTACGTGGTGCAAAGGGTTAAGGAGTACGCGCAAAAATCCCCAGCTGGTTCCCTTCAACAGTGTGCGCTCTTGTGGATTATTGAGGAAGGGGGACGCACCGCAATACTTAAAGAACAACAGAGGCAAGCTGCTCAAGTAGAGCTAGAACAACTTAAAGCAGAGTTAGAGTCGTTAGGATTGGCAGTCCATACAGAGGTGCGGCAGGGAAATCCCCATATACAGCTTTTGGACGCTGCTATGTTATTGGATATCAGCGCGATCGCTATTTCCTCAGACCACCTGGGCACAATTCTGGAGTGGCCAGTAGGCAGTTTCGCTGGGGATTTGATGCGCCGTTGCTGGCATCCGGTTCTCTTCTTTCCTCCGCGCTCAAGTTAAGTGCAATGCCTGTATTCTATTAGCCATTAACTATCAAAACATCCTAGAAGTTGGTGGGACTCGTTCGTGGTAAATACATAACCCACGGTGAAAACACGATAAAAAGAATAAATCCTTTTGTTGACGATCAGGAGTTATCCCCATGAGTAGTTGGCACCAATCTTTAGCGGTGAGTGCCTCATTTTCTCTAGCTGTTACGGCTTTTGCTCCGCCCTCGGCCTTAGGGCAAACTTCATCCCAGCCAGAGGGTGGGTATCAACTAGCGGCTACCCAGACAAACTGCCGTAAGGTTTCGACTAGCGGGAGTAATCTCAATGTCCGTTCCAGTCCTAATGGCCGTATTATCGGCTCGCTATCCAATGGCACTACGGTCACGATTGAAAATACAGGCACCAATGGCTGGGTGCCAATTTCTGCTCCCCAAGAAGGTTACGTTTTTGGCGCTTTCCTCAGTTTTTGTGCAGAACCACCTCCTCCCCCCGATACTCCCCCAACCTCTAGTAATAATTGCCGCCGCGTCGAAGCAGATGGTGGTCTGCGCATTCGTCGGAACCCCTCCCTCAACAGCCCGGTAATTGGAGTGGTTCCTGATGGCGGGACGGTTACGATTGTGAACCGGGGCAAAGATGGTTGGGCACCTATTTCAGAGCCAGAGGAGGGTTATGTCTCTACAGATTATCTCAAGTTGTGCGATCGCGCAGTTGAGCCGCCTTCACCAACTTCTCCAAACTGCCGCCAAGTTGGAGCGATGAACGGTCTTACTGTCAGGGAAAGTCCATCGATTGACAGCGACACTGTCGGATCGCTGGACAATTCTGAACTGGTAACCATTGTCAATCGCGGTGCCAATGGTTGGGTGCCGATTTCTGCTCCCCTGACGGGTTATATTCAGGCAGCGTCTCTCAAGCTTTGCCGTTGATAGAGGGATGAAGGATGAGGGATGAGGGATGAGCAGCATGATGGCTAACTAATTCTTGATAGGGCTTACGCACAGCCTCTATTAGTAGCACCATTGCCGCTATATATGGGGTTTACCCT
>DNXU01000207.1:2987-9894 GCA_003505715.1 Cyanobacteria bacterium UBA8803
GAAGGGTAGTTGCGTAAGTCCTGCTTTAGTCAGTTTCTGTCCTTCCTTACCTCTCTCATCCCTCTTCACTCTTAGTCATGAAAATTAAAGTAGTTAGCCTTTACTCCATTGCCCTACTCTGTAATAATCGTAAGGTGTTTGTCTAGTCCTTCTAATTACCCCAGCGCTCTCTCACGCTTGGGTTCCTTAGTAGAGTACTAGCTTGAGCCGTTGCTAGAACACACAACGGCTGTACCCTCTAACCAATTTGGTAATGAGGATAGGAAAAATTTTATTAAGACAAGGGTATCGCTGGTGAATTTTACCGACGATACCCTTGGTGTTTGAGACCTAGTGTTACAACAAATAAATTTTAGCGCAGGGGGTATGTCAAAATAACTTATCTAGACTCATTTGCAGCTGTTGCTCTCGCCTGATGAGTTCCTCAACCAGTTCATCCTCTTGGAGAACGACCCCAGCTTGAGTGATTTGTTCTCCAGCTGTCAGTTTTTGAGCAAGTTGATGACAAATCTGGCATTTCCCTAAAATTCCCAGAATTGAAGGGGCAAATTTGCCAAATATTACTTCATCTTCTGGGGTAAAGCCATTCTTATCGATTCTTTGAGATAAGCTCTCTTTAGGATTAGAATCTGGTTTTAACTTGTTGATAAATTGGACAACGGCAACGACCTCTTTTTGCTTGTTCAATAAAGGCCAAGCCAGTATGGTGTAAGTACGGTAACCTGTTTTACTATCTGTCTTCTTGGCCTGCTCGGAGCGGGGATCGTCATAGACATCAAAAGGAATATTAACCACTTTTGATGTTGTAGCTGCCAGACCTACAATCCCTTTGTTCATGGGAATGTCAATCAGTAGAGAACCACCACAGCCATCCTCGGCAATGAGCGAACCAACTTCTTTTTTATCCCGATCTATTAAAAAAATGCTAGTGCGATCGGCACTAAGCAAATTCCCAGCCTTGCGAGTAATTTGACCTAACATCTCACAGAGAGTACTAACCAGTTGATTTAACGCCTGGTCAACCGTGAGACTTCTTTCCAGTGTGGGAACGATGGCAACAGCACAGCCATTGGTATTAATGCGATTTTCCCGTTTAGGCTCAGAGGAGACCCGGTTGTCCTGCCCATCTAAACCCGCAACTTCTCGCCAGTCCAGACCTAATATCTGACAAATTTCAAGAAAATTGGTCTGATTAACAGGTTGGCCTTTGAGGAAGAGGTTATTTATAACAATGGACAGAGATCGTCCTAATTGTGCTGTTAAGTCCCCCTGTTGTCCGTTACTCTTATGCATCCAAGCAAGTTGAACTTCTTGGATATATTTGGGATGCACACTTAATGTTTTTGACATATGTGAGCAGCGGAAATATATTTTGATTGTAAGATAATGATACTCTAATTGTGAATCAGCCAAATGGCTTAAATAATTGCGCCCTGTAGCCGAATCGCTCAGAGCCTAGTGCAGCTCGGCAAAAATAACCCACCAGTTCAAAAATGCTAAAAACTTTACTGTAAATGCTTTTTTCCCTTCTACTTTCTACCTTCTACCTTGGAGCCTTGGAGCCTTGGAGCCTTCACAGCAAGGAATTTAGCTCTCAAGGTTAGGTTTTGAGAACTCAATCGAGTAATAGGGGGAGGGGATATAGCATGAGAGATAATAGAGGACTTACGCAGCTACTCTACATAGAGTAGTCGGTCGTGAACTGCGTACACCAGAAAGCATGAAAATTCTTATTCCTTCTGCCTGCGTTCGACTGAACTTCGACAAGGGGTAACTGAGCCTGTCGAAGTTCAACTACTGCGCTCACGCCGAAGTCTGCCCTCTTCCCTATTTCAAGAAGGAGCCTACCACCTGTGGTTGTCCAAGTTCCCCAAAACCTCTACGAATCTAAAACAACTGAAATCGCCAAACAACTACTAGAAGCAACGCGCCCCAAACGTTCCTTCTTCGCCCAGATGCGGGATCAAATGCGCTGGGACGATAAATTACTGGCTTGGGCAATGAGCAACCCTGGCTTGCGGGTGCAGCTGTTTCGCTTCATCGACACCTTACCTGCACTGCGCAGCAAAACCGAAATTGCCCGTCACTTGCAAGAATACTTGGGGGATGAGTCAGTAGAACTCCCGACTGCCCTCAAAACCCTACTCAACTTTGCTAACCCCGACTCAATGCCGGGACAGTTGGCTGCTACAACCGTCTCCACTGCTGTGGAAGCCTTAGCTCATAAATACATTGCTGGGGAAAACATTAACCAAGTACTCAAGACAATTGAGCGACTGCGCAAAGAGAAGATGGCTTTCACCATCGACTTGTTAGGCGAAGCCGTCATCACCGAGGCTGAGGCACAGTCTTACCTACAAAATTATCTGGATTTGATGGCACAGCTAACCCAAGCAGCTAAGACTTGGCCAACTGTGGAGGAGATTGATTTAGCAGAAGGTGTATTAATACCACAAGTTCAAGTATCTGTCAAGCTAACAGCTTTTTACTCCCAGTTCGATCCTCTCGATCCCCAAGGCAGCAAAGCCAGAGTCTGCGATCGCATCCGCACCTTACTGCGTCATGCTAAAGAGCTAGGAGCAGCAGTCCACTTTGATATGGAACAGTATGTCTATAAAGACATGACCCTCTCGATCCTGAAAGAGCTATTGAGGGAGGAGGAATTTGGCGATCGCACAGATATCGGCGTTACCCTCCAAGCCTATTTGCGGGACTCTCAACAAGACTTGCGGGAGTTAATTGACTGGGCGAAACGGCGCGGCTATCCCCTAACCGTGCGCTTAGTTAAAGGGGCTTACTGGGATCAAGAGACCATTAAAGCAATTCAGAAGGATTGGCCTCAACCCGTCTATAACGATAAAGCAGCAACCGATGCCAACTTCGAGCAAATGACCCAGCTATTGCTGGAAAATCACGAATATCTGTATGGGGCAATTGGCTCTCATAACGTGCGCTCGCAAGCCAGAGCGATCGCTATTGCCGAACAGCTGAACATCCCGCGCCGCCGTTTTGAGATGCAAGTTCTCTATGGTATGGGGGATCAACTCGCTAAAGCACTAGTCCAACGAGGTCATCGGGTGCGAGTTTATGCACCTTATGGCGAACTGCTACCGGGGATGGCTTACCTGATCCGGCGTTTGTTGGAAAATACAGCTAATAGTTCGTTTTTGCGGCAAAGCTTGGAAGACCGACCGATTGAGGAATTGCTGGCACCGCCAGCACCAGTGGCAGCAGATTTGGTAACGGATGTCAGGGATGGTAAGTTTATTAATGCAGCGGATACGGACTACGCTAGGGTAGAGGCGCGGCAGGAAGCAGAACAAGCATTTCAAAAAGTTCGCCAACAACTGGGTAAGACTTACTTGCCGCTGATCGGTGGTGAGTATCAAGCTACTGTGGCAACAGTGGATTCTGTCAATCCTTCTCATCCTAGTGAGATCGTTGGGAAAGTTGGACTTATCTCTATAGAACAAGCTGAACAAGCCTTGCAAGCGGCTAAAGCGGCATTCCCAAGGTGGCGGCACACTCCAGTGAGGGAACGTGCTGGCATATTGCGCAAAGCTGCTGACTTGATGGAAAAACGTCGCGCCGAACTATCAGCTTGGGTTTGCTTGGAAGTGGGAAAAGTCGTCAGGGAAGCTGATGCGGAGGTGTCAGAAGCCATCGACTTCTGCCGTTACTATGCTGATGAGATGGAACGGCTTGACCAAGGGCATAACTACGATATCGCGGGTGAAACGAATCGCTATATCTATCAGCCACGAGGTATTGCCCTGGTGATTTCGCCCTGGAATTTCCCTTTGGCTATTGCAACGGGGATGGTAGTGGCAGCCTTGGTAGCTGGGAATTGCACCTTGCTCAAACCCGCAGAGACTTCATCGGTGATCGCGGCAAAACTGACGGAAATTTTGGTAGAGGCAGGGATACCAAAGGGCGTTTTTCAATACGTGCCAGGGAAGGGTTCTCAGGTAGGTGCTTATATGGTGAAGCATCCCGACGTTCACCTGATTGCCTTTACAGGTTCCCAGGAAGTGGGTTGTCGGATTTATGCTGACGCGGCAATATTGCAACCGGGGCAAAAGCATCTCAAGCGCGTGATTGCCGAGATGGGGGGTAAGAATGCGATTATTGTTGATGAAAGTGCTGACCTTGACCAAGCAGTAGCAGGTGTAGTACAGTCAGCGTTTGGGTATAGCGGTCAGAAATGTTCGGCTTGTTCCCGAACGATCGTGCTGGAGTCCGTTTATGATGCCTTTGTAGAACGAGTGGTGGAAGCCACGCGATCGCTCAATATCGGTGCTGCCGAAGACCCCAGTACTAAAGTGGGTCCGGTGATTGATAGTACAGCTCGCGATCGCATTCGAGACTATATTGAAAAGGGGCGTCAAGAAGCTGAGGTGGCTTTAGAGATGAGCGCACCTGAAACAGGTTACTTTATCGGACCTGTCATCTTTACCCATGTCTCACCCGATGCCAAAATTGCCCAAGAAGAAATTTTTGGTCCAGTAATTGCCCTAATTCGGGTTAAGGATTTTCCAGAAGCCTTGAAAGTGGCTAATGGCACTAACTACGCCCTCACAGGAGGTTTGTATTCCCGCACGCCGTCCCACATTCAACAGGCATATGCGGAGTTTGAAGTGGGGAACCTCTATATCAACCGCACGATTACGGGGGCGATCGTCGCACGGCAACCCTTTGGCGGCTTCAAGCTTTCTGGCGTAGGTTCCAAAGCAGGAGGCCCCGATTATTTGCTGCAATTTTTAGAACCCCGTGGGGTGACAGAGAATATTCAGCGTCAGGGTTTTGCGCCAATTGCAGGAGCAGAATAGGACACTTGGCGAATTGCCAGGATTCTATAAGTTGTTGTAGGTTGGGTTGAGGTAAGAAAACCCAACCTATAATTTTTGGGTGTTCTCGGCAATTTGAGCTAAAAATAGATTGCCGATCCTTGATGTCCTCAGTCGTGCTATTGTTTCATTTTCCTCAGGGCGCAGGCGATGCTAATCATGCCATCGCAAAAATTTTTCTTTCTCACTCCCCATTTGCAGATTAGGCACCCATGAGCAAAGGCTCACAACAAAAGGATGAAAATCCATCTCTTCCCTCTCCCTATCCTCTAACCCATCAAACCTCACTTCACTTGCCATTGCGTCTTGTCCTCGTAGTTCCGTTCGTCTTGCAAATCTTTGCCGCCGTGGGATTGATCGGGTGGCTGTCCTTACTCAACGGGCAAAAGGCAGTCAACGAACTCGCCACTCAGCTGCGCAACGCAGTGGCTAGCCGTATTGAGCAGAAACTAGAAAGTTATCTCGAAACTCCTCGGATAGTGAATCAACTTAACAAGAATGAAATACGTCTAGGTCAGCTAGATCTGAAAGACTTATCTAACTGCGAGCGCCATTTGTGGTATCAAATGGAACTATTCCCAGTCAGCGCTATTGCTATAGGGACACAGGACGGCAAATACGTCCAGGTGGTTCGTCAACAGGAGGATAAATTTCAGATTCACGAGTCCCTTGATTACAAATATTACGTGTATGCTGCTAATAGTCAGGGCAACCGCACACGATTATTGCAGAGTATTTCCTATTACGATCACCGCTCTAAACCTTGGTATCAAGAGGCTGTAACTGCTAAACAACCGACCTGGAGTAAAGTTTATCGAGCTTACGGGGATATGCTGGCGGTTATGGCGAGAATGCCCCTATACAGAGAAGATAAAACTTTGATTGGGGTGACCAGTACGGTTCTATCTCTTTCTCAAATTGGGGATTTCCTAAAGAGTGCGAGTTCAAGCATTGGCAAGTCCGCACAAATATTTATCGTGGAGCGCAATGGCTTATTGATCGCTACCTCAACCAGTAATACACCGTTTGTGTCTGGCAAGGATGGCAAATCAGAACGATTTAGGGCAATAGAAAGCAGTGATCTCCTTACCCAGGCTACTACTGAGTTTTTATTACAAAAATTTGATAACTTTGACAACATCAAAAACAGCCAGCAACTAGAATTTATGCTGAATAATCGGCGGCAATTCCTACAAGTGATGCCTTTTCAGGCTCACCAGGAGCTGGATTGGCTAATTGTGGTGGTTGTTCCCGAAGCCGAATTCATGGAACAAATCAACGCTAATACCCGCACGACAATTTGGCTGTGTCTTTTAGCTTTGATGCTGGCAACACTACTGGGAATCTTTACCTCACGTTGGATCAGCAGACCAATTCTGCGGCTAAGTGCGGCGTCTGTTGCGATCGCTAACGGAAAATTAGACCAAAGGGTAGAGGTAAAGGGTGTAGGTGAAATCGAAATTCTGGCTGAGTCGTTTAACCAAATGGCACAGCAGTTGCAAGAGTCCTTTAGAGTCTTAGAAAAGACCAATGCTGAGTTAGAACGGCGAGTCGAACAACGTACTGCCGAACTCAAGGCAGCTAAAGAAGTCGCCGATAGCGCCAATAATGCTAAAAGTGAATTCCTGGCGAATATGAGCCACGAACTACGAACACCTCTCAACGGTATTTTGGGGTATGCCCAAATCCTGCAACGTTCAAAAACCCTGACCGAGCGAGAACTCGATGGCATTCGCATCATTGACCAGTGCGGTTCCCATCTGTTAACCCTGATCGAGGATATTCTAGACCTGTCAAAAATTGAAGCCCGGAAAATGGAACTTCACCCTAGTGATTTTCATTTTCCGTTTTTCCTGAAAAGTGTTGTAGAAATTTGCCGCATTCGCGCTCAAGCCAAAGGAATTTCTTTTATTTACCAACCAACTGTAGAATTACCCCTTGGGATTCATGCAGATGAGAAACGATTGCGCCAAGTTCTGATTAACTTACTAGGTAATGCCATTAAATTTACTGATACCGAAGGAGTAACCTTCAAAGTAAGCTATATCAGAGTCCCTAAC
>DNXU01000207.1:10054-16395 GCA_003505715.1 Cyanobacteria bacterium UBA8803
ACAACCAACAACCAACAACAAAAAAATTCGATTTCAAATTGAAGATACGGGCATTGGTATGAGCAGCGAACAATTAGAGAAAATCTTTTTACCCTTCGAGCAAGTGGGTAACAAGAAGCGTCAGGTGGAAGGAACCGGACTGGGTTTGGCGATTAGCTCTAAAATTGTGCAGATGATGGGTGCTACTATCCAAGTGCAAAGCAAGTTGGGCAAAGGTAGTATTTTTTGGATGGATGTGGAATTACCTGAAGTCAGAGAATGGGAACAGGAGGCTACTGTAGTTGCACAAGAAAAGATTATGGGTTATCAAGGCAGAAGGCGGAAAATCCTGATTGTGGATGATCGCTGGGAAAACCGCTCCGTGATTTTGAATCTGCTAGATCCTATAGGGTTTGAGATTACAGAAGCCAGCAATGGTCAAGAAGGTTTAGATCGTGCGATCGCCAATCAGCCCGATTTGATTATTACGGACTTAGCCATGCCAGTGATGGATGGGTTTGAGATGATGCACCACCTTCGGCAGTCTACTCAATTTGCAGATATCGCGATCGTAGTTTCATCTGCCAGTGTCTTCCATATCGATCGGCAAAAGAGTTTAGCTGCTGGTGGCAGTGATTTTCTGCCTAAGCCAGTGCAAGCCGACGATCTATTCCAAATACTACAGCAACATTTGGCGCTGGAATGGATTTACGAAGATTCGTCATCAAGCGAGGTTAAGCCTTCAGAAGTTAGCACCACCAACAACCAACAACCAACAACCAACCAACGAACCTGGGTAGTTCCGCCCTCAGAGGAACTCTCTATTCTGTGGGATTTGGCAATGAAAGGCCGTGTCAAATCTCTACTGGAAGCCATCGATAACCTGGAAAAATTAGATGACAAATTTATTCCCTTTACTCAAGAGCTACGTCACTTAGCTAAAGCTTTTCAATTAAAAAAGATTCGCAATATTATTAAACAATATCAACCTTGAAAATGTAAAATTAAAATTGGCATTTACTCCTTAGTAATTTATGCTGTTGATAACCGATTGAATTAAAGATAAGGAGAGGCAAATTAGAATAGTAAGTGATGTTTTTCTGGGGTTTGTACTGATGTAAGCATCCCAGGGTAACTCAATTCAAATAAGGCAGAAGAAATAAGGATTTTAATGTGTTCTGATGTCGCTTTACATGATGAATAATTACGATGAACAATTAACAATTAAATAAGACCTAAATTATGAATACCCCAGAAAAAGATGTTATTTTAATCGTCGATGATAGCCCCAATAATTTGGGAGTGCTATATGATACTTTGCATCACGGTGGTTTTGAAATCGCTGTAGCCATGGATGGCTTAACAGCAATAGAGCAAATTGAATATGAACCACCAGCGTTGATTTTATTGGATATCAAAATGCCGGGAATTGACGGCTTTGAAACCTGTCGTCGTCTGAAGGAGAATCCAGCAACTAGAGACATCCCTGTGATTTTTATGACGGCTCTTGCTGACACCGTAGATAAGGTCAAAGGTCTTAATTTGGGGGCAGTAGATTATATTATCAAACCGTTTCAGCAAGAGGAAGTGTTAGCAAGGGTCAGAGTGCATCTGAAGCTGCGCACCTTAACCAAAGCTCTCGAAGAACAAAATGGCAGACTCCTTCAGGAAATCGAACAGCGTACCGCAGCTGAAGCAGCTTTGCAGAAGCTCACCCAAGAATTAGAGCAACAGGTAGAAGAACGCACCGCTAAACTGGCAGAAGCTCTCAACAATTGGCAAAAGGCACAAGCAACTCTGGTTCAGAGTGAAAAAATGTCGAGTTTAGGACAGATGATTGCAGGTGTTGCCCACGAAATTAATAACCCAGTCGGCTTTATTGTTGGCAATATTGCCCTGGCTCGTCAATACTTCCACGATCTGCTTAACCTCATTGCCCTCTACCAGCAAACTTATCCCACTCCCACACCAACAATTCAGCAACTCAGAGCAGAGATCGACCTAGAGTTTCTGGCCAAAGATTGGCAAAAACTGATCAATTCAATCCAAGTAGGAGCCGAGCGCATTCAACAGATCGTGGGATCGCTCCGAAATTTTTCCCGACTAGATGAATCAGAACTCAAACCTGTCGATATCCATGAAGGTATTGACAGCACCTTATTCCTGTTACAGCACCGACTCAGAGCCATCGGCGATCGCCCTGAAATAGAAGTGATTAAAAACTATGCTCAACTGCCCAAAATCACCTGTTATGCCAGCCAGTTGAATCAGGTATTCATGCACTTGCTCAATAATGCCATTGACGCCGTGGAAAATCAGCCAATTCCCAGGGTAATTAATATTTGCACCACCGTAGAGACTGGGGAATGGCGGGGCAAGGAAGAATTGCCTCAATTTTCAATTCCTCAATTTGCACTCGTGCGGATTGGTGATAATGGGCAGGGAATTAGTGAGGAAGTGCGATCGCAAATATTTGATCCATTTTTTACGACCAAACCTGTGGGTAGTGGTATGGGTTTAGGATTATCCCTGAGTTACCAAATTGTAGTAGAAAAGCATGGCGGTGAACTTCAGTGTATTTCGGCTTTGGGAAAAGGGACGGAATTTGTCATCAAACTACCTCTTATTCCAGGCCAAATGCTATAGCAAGCATTGATAAACCGTTACGAATTTGAGCGCCGCTACAATGCCATGCCCATTATATAAATAAACCACGAAGACACAAAGGACACAAAGAAGAAGAGGAAGAAGATAAGAGGGGTTGTCGAGCCGGATTTGCTATGATTCGTGCTAGGGCAGGTCATTTTCAGCAGATGGATGGGATCAACATCGATATCTGCCTGAATTTTCAACAGCGAGTATTCACGCCAAGTAGTCGGCAACATAGCACTATCCCTGCGGCTAATATTCATCGCTTTTTTAACTCAATACCCAACTTGTAATGCCGAAGGCGATCGCAGCGATCGCTCTGCCGAAACTAGCACAATCTCCTTCTAAACTTTGATCGCAAACCTTTTATCTTGTAAGCGATCGCTGTCTGCTTAAAAAGAGCAAACAGCGAATTTCAGCCCATATCTCCGCCCGCGTGAGAGACACTATGAAGTTTTGCAAGCTTCAAGGCGCGGGAAAATACAATCGCACAAACTAGAGTGGATAACCCAAGCAAACGGACTACAGTTATCGCCGTGCCAGCAAGATGTTGGCAGATGTCCTACAGGAGCTTCAATGCTAAAACCCTCCTGCATTCTAATTACCTCAACCATTCTATTTATCTCAACGTACCAGCCGACTCGCCGATTGAATTCTTGCAAAACTTCAGTAGAAGGACGTTGACCGTCTAGCGCTCCACCACTTTGCAAATAGATATCTTTTTGAATGCTGAAACCAAACCGCCCTTGGCTGGCATCAATCCAAAGTTGGTCAATTGTCTGGAGTTCAGTGCAGGGAAAACGGCGCAATTCCTCTTTAGAAACTGAAGCTCCGGTATAAAATTCACCAACCGCTTGTAGCATTAGCAAGTAGGTTTCATTATCCGCTTCTTCCCATTGCCCTGCGGCCAGGAAATTCCGTAATTTGGTGTAATCAAGACCAGTTCTCCGGTCAGAAAAGATGTATTCATAATGACAATCCCCAAACTGCTCGACATTTGCCAAGAGCGGTAAGTGTCCTGCCGGAGAACTGAGATGAAATTTAATGTCCTCATACTCGCCTAAAAAACCAGAAACAATCCAGCCAACGCGCTGACAAAACGCCTGCCAAACTTTATCGCCTGGATATTTGCCATCGAGCGTGCCACCGCACTGGAGATAAATTTCTCGTTGGATGCTGAAACCAAAATGTCCGCAACTCGTGCTTGTCCACAATTGATCGATCGTTTGCAGATCTTCCGAGGAAAGCGTTAACACCTCTTCCAAACGGATTACACTACCCGCTTTTCGTCCCAACTTTTTCAGAATCAGATCGTATGTTTCGGTGTCAGCTTGTTTCCAGAGTTGAGCCTTCAGCAACTTACATAACTTTGTATAATCGCTGTCGCAATCTGTAGGAATTTCTGGAATTTCGATTGAAATGTTTGGTAAGGTTTCTGATTCATCTGGGCGATCGCTCTTTGTTTGTTCAGCGTGTTTTGCGATCCCACGCATAGCGGTTAATCGTGCCTCTTCATCAGGTTCATGGGTGGCAATATTGTTCAATAATTCGATAGTTTCCGAGTGGCTCAAAAAACAATCGACAAGCACTTCCACGAATGCAGCCCGTAATCTACCGGGAGTTTGGGTGTTCTGAATCAACTCCTTTAGCCAGGAAAAGAATTGAGAATCTCCTGCATAGCATCCACCGATTTGGCGCAAGATCCAGGAATAGTTAACGTCCTGTTGCTCTTTAACATATTGGTCAATGCATTGTTTTAGAAATGGTAGGGTTTCAGAGGAGTCTCGATACCCACAAGCTAGAAGTATCAGTGCATCTTGTCGGACTCTCGAATTTGGCTCATTCTGGGCGAGATGTTGCAAAAGAGGCAAAACCGATGGAGCATTTCGATAGTGATGAACCAGTGGCTCTAGGGCGCGTCCTCGTCTAAAGTCATCTTTCTCCTGACTGTGAGCAATATCAAGCAGGAATGGCAAAGTTTGAGGATCGTTCTGGTAATACTTAACCAGGACTTCAATTAATGTGCAGGTACTCTCCCACCACTGGTTTTGCTTAAGCTGATGTAATACAACCAGGGTTTGAGGATTATTGTGGTAGTGTTGGGCAAGCAACTCCACAGCACTTGCTAAGATTTCAGGCTTCCGATTCGTTTGAATTATTTGTAACAACAAGGATAAGGTTTGTGGATCGTCATAGTGATATTCGACCATTGCTTTGAGCAGTGCTTTAATCTCATTTGTTGGATACTTCAAAACCCATTGCTCGTTATTAATAAATTTCTGAGCAAAGTTCTGTAAGAAACATAGGGTTTGCGGGTCATACGGGTAGTTCTGGACAAGTAGTTCTATGGTTGTCCTTGTCGTCAAATCAGTCGGCTTGCTCGTTTGAAGGATCTCCAGCAACAAGGGTAAAGTTTGCGGTTCATTCGGGTAGTACTGAACAACCAGTCTTAAAGCCAAGGCTTTAAGATTATCCAGCGTTAAAATATGCCGATATGAGCTACGCTGAGATGAGTCACAATTTGTTTGAATGACCTTTAGCAACAAGGGTAAAGTTTGCGGCTCGTCTGTGTAATGTTCGGCAAGTGCGCTCGCAGCGATCATTATCAAACCCTCTCTGTCGCTTTGCACACAGCTCTGTAACAACGATAAGGTTTGTGGATCGTCTGGATAATGTTCGATAATTTGTTCCAGTGCTTCTTTTTGAATCGTAGAATCATCATCATTCTGATGGCGATCGCATAACAAAGTTAGCGTTTGAGGCTGATTCTGGTAGTAGTCGCCTAACGTATAAACTGCGGCAAATCGAACATAGCCATCTTCAGAATTTTGAACGCGATCGCGCAGCCAAGAATACGTTTGGGGATTATCCTGATAATACTTACCAATTGCATCAACTGCGGCTTGCCGAACATTGCCATCTTCAGAATTTAGAGCGCGATCGCACAGCCAGGAATAAGTTTGAGGATCATCGTGATGATACTTACCAATTGCCTCAACTGCTGCCTGTCTGATCCCATGATAGATATCATTTTCAACCCAATCCTGTAGTAGAGCAAGAGGAAGAGGACGATCTCGATAGTAATCAGCCAGGGTCATAATTTGCCCAAAAATTGCATCTTGTTCATGGCAATCAGGGGCATTGTTATAGTAATTGAACAACATAGCAGAAGCTTGAGGATGATCGCGATAGTGTTCCAGGATTTCCTCTATTGTTGCTCGTTGGATCGGTTCAAGGGCTTTAGGTGTGTTTCCGTTGTTTGCAGTATTTTTAGCCATTCTTCAACCATCCTTTGCTAATTGAGTGAACCAATCGATTCTGCAATCATTGATATATGCGATCGCGCAATTGTCGTCTCTTGTCGATATACTTATCACGAATAGTCTCTGACATCCATTGCCAAAGCCTGTGGAACAAGCTGATAGCCCATAGCATGTAAAATTGCGTTGACATTCTCAAATAGTGGGTTTTCCTGCTCTGACAATGCTTTTTGTAGTTTTTTCTGGCTCATGCCTGTTACTTCTACTGTTGCTGTAACTCCTTTGACACGGCTAATCATACGCAATGCGGACAATAGAGCATCTGTATCATTGTCCTTTGCATATTCCTCAAAAGTAACAGTTAGAAAACTGTCAATTTCCTCTGGATGTTCGCGGTAGTATTCTTCTTCAACTTGGTCAAATGTTCTGTATTTACGCATGACTTAAATGCTC
>DNXU01000207.1:16447-28046 GCA_003505715.1 Cyanobacteria bacterium UBA8803
CCACACAACAAAAGCACAATGTTGTCACCCTATTCCCTAAAATACACGCGGTAGCCTGGGGCAAAGAACATTCGTAATTCTGAAATTCCTTCACCGATGGGTTCACAATCTCCGTAATTCCCTTGCTCTAGCCGTCTTAACCGGGCACCGATCCTCTTACGCCCCTGAACATCACGTAAACTATTAAACCAGTTTGTGAATGGCTCGTTCCCATCTGCATCCTGATAAACGGTTAAAGTTTTTGGTTGTACGGGTTTGGTCATAACTTGTAATGCTGAAGGCGATCGCAGTGATCACTCTGCCGAAACTAGCATAATCTCCTTCTAAACTTTGATCGCAAACCATTTATCTTGTAAGCGATCGCTGTCTGCTTAAAAAGAGCAAACAGCGAATTTCACCCAATATCTCCACCCTTGTGAGAGCCACTATGAAGTTTTGCAAGCTTCCAGGCGCGGGAAAATACAATTGTACAAACCAGGGTCGATAACAATCGGCCCATAGATACTACGATAATAGGTCCGCCAGCAAGGTGTTGGCAGATGTCCTACAGGGGCTTCAATACTAAACGTTAAAAACGTTAAATCCTCACTAAACGTTAAATTCTCATACCAAATTCCACTGTCCTCAACATACCAGCCGACTCGCCTATTGAATTCTTGCCGAACTTCGGTAGAAGGATGCTTACTATCGAGCAATCCACCACTTTGCAGATAGATATCTTTTTGAATACTGAAACCAAACCGCCCTTGACTAGCATCAATCCAAAGTTGGTCGATTGTCTGGAGTTCAGTGCAGGGAAAACAGCTCAACTGGTCTTCAGAAATTGTCTCTCCCGGTTCTCGACCTACTATTTGCAGCATGAGCAAGTAGGTTTCATAATCTGCTTCTTTCCATTGCCCTGCTGCCAGGAGATTGCGTAATTTGGTGTAATCGATTTCAGGAGGTTTCCGGTCAGAGAAGATATATTCATACCGACAATCCCCATACTCCCCAACTTTTGCCCAGAGCGGCAAGTGCCCTGCCGGGGCACTGAGATGACATTTAATGTCTTCAGAGTTGCCTAAAAAGCCAGCAACAATCCAACCAACGCGCTTACAAAATGCCTGCCAAACTTCATCGCCTGGATATTTGCCGTCGAGTGTACCGCCGCACTGGAGATAAATTTCTCGTTGGATGCTGAAACCAAAGTGTCCGCAACTGGTGCTTGTCCACAGTCGATCGATCGTTTGCAGGACTTCAGATGAAAGCGTTAACACTTCTTCCAAACGGATGACACTACCTGCTTTTCGTTCCAGCTTTTCCCGAATCAGAGCATTTGTGTACCTTACAGCTTCTCTCCATAGTTGAGCCTTCAGCAGTTCACATAACCTGGTATAGTCGCTGTCGCATTCAGTAGGAATTTCTGGAATTTCAATTGAAATCTCTGGCAAAGTTTCTGATTCGTCAGGGTGCTCCTTCTTTGTTTGAGCGTCATATTTTGCGATCGCACGGAAGGCATTCAATCGTATTTGTTCATCGGGTTCATGACGGGCAATATCGCTCAACAATTTATACGTCTCGGGATCGCTCAGGAAATGTTCACCCAGCACTTCAATCGCGGCGTTGCGTAGCTTGTCATTGCCAGTATCATGTGCCAACTCTTTGAGCCAAGGCAGGGTTTGTGGATTATATGTACAGGAGTTACCAATGGCACCCATTACATACCAAATCATTATGGGATCATCGCAACCTTGTTCTGCTTGGATACGTTGTTGGAGGAATGATAGGGTTTCAGGATTACTGCCATACCCCCATGCCATGTTGTACAATGCGTCTGTTCTTAGATATGAATTTGAATGATTTTGAGCAATCTGTTTTAGGAACGGTAAAACTCTCGGATCGTCGCGATAATGCCTGACCAATAAGTCAATCATCCGTCGTTCTGTTTCTGAAAACGTGTTATTGCTGCGTTCCACCGAGCTAAGCAAAAAGGGTAAAGTCTCTGGATGCTCCGAGTAATACTCCATCAACAGATTAAGCGCAAATTTTGCAACACCATCGACCCTATCCTCTTTGCTCAACTTCGTCTGAATCCCCTCCATCAACATCGATAGAGTTTGTGGATGCTCGTGGTAGTGTTTAACAAAGATCTTCAATGCGTCGTAATCGTAAGAAGATGAGCCTTTGTCAAATGTTGATTGAACTCGATGGCGCAGTATTGCAAACGTCTCTGGATGGCTTGGATAATTGAGCAGCAATCTAACTGCATCGTTCTCACCCTGTCGGGCATACTCGTGCAAAATTGATACAGCTTTGGGATCATCTTTGTAATATTCCACTAGGGCTATTAGAACAGCTTTTTGAACAGCTTTTCCAACAGTTTTTCCCCAAACGCCCTCGCCCTGCTCTCGTCGTTGCAGCCAGTCCTGCAATAGCGGTAAGGTTTGAGGGTCATCATGATAGTGTTCGGCAATTTGCAGGAGTGCCGTTTTCCGAATGTATATTGACTGCGATGTATTGTTGAGACAATCATGCAGTAGGGCAATAGTTTGCGGATTATTTGGAGAATGTTGGGCAATTTGTCTTAACGCTACTTGTCTAACCCCTGCTTCTTCATCGTTCTGATAGCGATCACACAGCCAGGAATACGTTTGGGGATTATCCTGATAATACTTACCAATTGCCTCAACTGCGGCTTGCCGAACATCGCCATCTTCAGAATTTAGAGCGCGATCGCACAGCCAGGAATACGTTTGAGGCTCGTCGTGATAATATTTACCAATTGCCTCGACTGCTGCCTGCCGAACAGAGCCATCTTTAGAATTTAGAGCGCGATCGCACAGCCAGGAATAGGTTTGAGGATCGTCGTGATAATACTTACCAATTGCCTCGACTGCTGCCTCTCTAATCCCAAGATAGATATCATTTTCAACCCGATCCTGTAGTAGAGCCAGAGGAAGAGGATGATCTCGATAGTAATCCTCAAGTGTCATAATTTGCCGAAAAATTGCTTCTTGTTCATGGCAATCATGAGCAGTGTTATGGTAGTGATTGTCCAGCATAGCAGAAGCTTGAGGATGATCTCGATAGTGTTCCAGGATTTCCTCTACTGTTGCTCTTTGAATTGGCTCAAGGGCTTTAGGTGTGTTTCCGTCGTTTGCAGTATTACTGTCCATTTTTCAACCATCCTTTGCTAATTGAGTGAACCAATCGATTCTGCAATCCTTGATATGTGCGATCGCAACATTTGGTCTACAACTTACCTTAACTAAGGGTTTCCAGCCTATCCAATCCAGATGCCAAAAGCGGATAGGCTTGAGCTAAGGCAATTGTATCTTGAAGATAGGTATTAGGCGATAGTCGTCCCTTTATCTGCTCTGTGATATCAATCAACTGCCAAGCTTCATTAATTAATGTTTCTCTCAATTCATATAACTCAGGGATATTCTGTCCAAAATGCAGATGAGACGGATTAAAACCAACTTGCTTTGTCAGGCGCATGATTTCCAGCGTATCTGCATCATCTGCAATTTGCTGGTTGATATTTCGCGGGATTTCTTGCTTCACAATTAATTGGGAAACATATCTCGCATATGCTTCATCAATACCTAGTGTTTTTGTTAGATAATTGAAGCAATTTTCTGCACTCACTGATTCCCAGATATCTACACCGTTATCTTGCCGAGCCGAGTCATGAAATGCGATCGCATATCGAATGGCAAAGCGATCGACCTCAACAAATTGACTATACAAAGTAGCTATACATTCTGCCAGCACAATACTGCGACAAATATGCAGTCTACCATGAATTCTAGGATAATCAAACTCATCTTCATGCTGAGCATAAATAGGTAAAATGTCAGCCTGAAGATGCGTCACGAATTGCTGCCACTGCTGAGCTTCATTAGTCATACTTAAACACCTCAAATCTGAGATTTCTGCTCGTTGAGGAACTGAATCTGGTCGCGGATTGGGTCAAAATCTTCATCGTTCATCGCTGTATCGACCAACTCTGGATGGAGTTCTAGCGCGTGCTTCAGATCGGCGATCGCTTCCTCTAATTGTCCTTGCTTGACACGCAAACAAGCGCGGTTATACCAAGCCAGCGAGTCATTTTGATTCAACTGAATGGCTTGATCAAATGTCTCCATTGCCGACTCCAGCAATCCCAACTGCATCAGCGCCACACCGCGAATCGTTAAAAACCCAGCAGATTGCTTGGGATAGGCTGCAATACTGTCCTCACAATAGGTCAGAACGGTGTCGTAGTCCTTTTGTTCAATCAAATGCCAGCCTTTTACAATAGCAACCACATCAGGTGGTAACTGTTGCCCATGCTGGTAATACCCACTATGCCAACCATCGGCAAACTCGATCGCAGGTTCGCTCATGGCATGGAGTTGATTATCATCTTCGACAAGGTTGCCAGAGGGCTGATGTCAGTAATTCGGTTGTGGCTAATCCATAGCCTTTCCAGTGTGGTAAGTTGGGCGATCGTTTCTAAGGAGCGATCGCTAATTTCGTTGTCCGACAGACCGAGGTCTTTCAATTGAGTCAAGGCAAGCAAAGGGCTGAAATCGATTGATTCTGTTAGTCGATAAGCCTGATCGCCACAGAGACTCAGATCGGTCAAATTCTTCAAAGCTTTAATAGGAGACAGATCCGTGATGAAATTTCCTGAGAGATCTAACTCCCTCAACTCGGTCAAGGCAGCAAGAGGACTAAGATCAGTAATGCTGTTACCACTCAAATTGAGTTCAGTTAGGTTTGTGAAGCTCGAAAGAACGCTAATGTCGGACAGTTCGCTGCGCTCCTGACCCTTCATATCGCCATTAAGATCTAGGCTGGTGAGATGGGTGAACGATGCCAATGGGCGCAGATCGGTAAGCTGAAAGGAATCCCCGTAACAGTCGCGAAGACTTAATTCTGTGTCAGCTAAAAAGTGGCGTTCTGCAAGCTCAAAATCTCCGCTATCGGGCGACCAATCCCATTCATATTCAGATTCATCCCATTCAATTTTTTCTAGCAATGCTTCGACGGTACGCTTCGCTTCTGACGGTAGGCGATCTTTGGCACGGCACCAATCGGCAAATGTCTTCAATTCGGATAGATCAAGTTGGTCAGTCATACAATCAACCCTGGCACTGTTTATTGATAGCTAGTCTAAAAACCTCAATTAAGAGCGGCAATGTTACGCACCTCTTGTACAAAATTTGTAGATTTTTGAGGTGCGATGGTCGCTACGCGAACCGCCTTCGGCATCGCACTTATTCTTTAAGATGAGATATTTCAATACGTTTGAATAGTACCCTTGAGGGTACTGCTGTTGTGGTTTGAGTCCGACAGCTGTACCCATCGGCAAAGCGGGTGAAATTTATGGGATTGAGTTGGTCAGTCATGGCGCTCGCCCTACCTTTGTTCAAGATGAAACTATTATCTTACATATTATACTACAGATTGTAGTATAGCTATAAAACGTTAATCCTGGGTTGAATGGAGGCAAGAACCAGCGATGCAACCACTACCTCAAGGCGATGTACTTGTGATACCTACATCTGAAACGGCGAAGAACACCCAACTCCCGCATTTAACTCTGGCAGAAGGCGAGGTGACGGAGCATCGCCATCGCATCACTCAGGGCAAGGCAGAACTGTATGAACGCGCAGGAACGCTGTATCTGAAGGTGCGATCGCGCACGGCACTGTTGACTCACGAAGAACATCAGCCGCTCTCGATTCCCCAAGGTGACTGGATGGTGCGAATTCAACGTGAGTACGAACCCGAAGGATGGCGCTATGTCGCGGACTAATCTATTGCCCAAGGCTCAACAGATTATTAGTGACATTGCATCACTCAATTAATCGCAATGGCTGCTGGAAGAACCAAACGCAGAACTTCGGCGCGTGCTGATTCAAGGCAAACGGTTACTGAAAAAGCCCAAACTTCCAACTTTTGGTAGCCATCGCCCCATTCTTAAAGACGCTCACGAATTTGCTTCAAAATCTGCAAAACATCGTACAGATTATTCTGGCGCGATCGCAGTGAGAAAGTATCAGAAATTCCATATTCTTTCTGACTTCGCTGTTGCAGTTTAATAAAAGCAAATTGATGTCCATTTGTCACCAAACCATACACAGGTTTTTCTAAATTTGGACTTCCTGCCATATATGCCAAGCACTGCGGTATTGCTGTTTCCATATCCACTCGGCTTGCCTTTTCCTCAACCACCAGCACCCAAAGTTGATGTTCGATAATTAAAGCATCAATCCTACCACGATAGACTGTACCATCATCTTCAGCCACAACCTCAACAGATTTTTCTGTATCAATCGAAAAATCAGGCTCATACAGCCCAGCTAGATCTAATAGGGGAGATACGAGTAAACGATCCACAGTACCTTCCGATAAATTCCCGCGATATCGATGGGCTAAAAATCGCTCTTTATAGCGATCTAATTTCGCTTTTTCTGCTGCGCTCAATTCTGGTAGATTTTGATGCCATTCAACAAAAAAACTATCGTCTGAACTTTCAACAAGGTTGAATTTTTCTTCAACCAGGCTCAAACTTTCAAGTGCTTGGCTAATGGCAAAGGTTTGTACCATTGATTCTGCCCTTTTGCTCCATTTGATTCAACTCAACTGTTAAAGGAATCTACCGATCTCGAAAATTCTATTTTAAGCCCTATACAGAGCGATCGCGCCTCTTTCATCCCTCAACACCCAACGCGCGATCGCAACAGTACCATAGCCTGTCTAGCTTTCAGCCATAGTTGTCCCCCCGTCAGGGTTTTACCAAGAATTGTACTGAAAATATTTAACAAGGCAGCCATGCTACATCGTATAGTGATCGCTATCCTATAAGAAGGTATTAGTCTTTTCACAATCAAATGGCGTATGACAACAACCATCTGGATCGACATTGGTACGTTGATCGCACGCACCCCTGGATTGCACGGCGGATGTCCTCATATCGTCGGTAAAGGAGTAACGGTTCGGCGAATTGTTACATGGTACAAGCGAGGACTCAACGCTGAAGAAATTGCCTCTCGCATCGGACACCTCACTCTTGCCGAAGTCTACGCGGCGCTCACTTATTACCACGCCAACACCGCAGAAATTGAAGCCGATTTGCTCCATCAAGCATTAGAAGCTAAACGTCTGGAGGCTTTGTATAGCAATTCGGGTGAAAACCCATGAGTAAAATTCGGCTTTATCTGGATGAAGATTCACAAGATCAATCTCTACTTCGGGCATTACGAGCGCGTCAAGTTGATGTAATTACCGTCAACGAGACTCAAACCGAAGGGTTAATAGACGAAGAGCAACTTCGGCTGGCTGCCACTCAAAACCGAGTCTTGTACAGTCACAATATCGGCGACTTTTGCCAGTTACATATCGAATTCGTTACCAGAGAAGAATCTCACGCTGGGATTGCGCTACTTTCACAAGACTATTCTGTTGGTGAGCAAGTTCGAGCCATCTTGGAATTAACTGTCCGTAAAACAGCAGAAGAAATGGTAAATCAGCTAGAGTTTTTGAGTAAATACTTGAAAAATAGCTAGTGCAGCAATATTGTTTGTCTGAAAATATCAATGATTTTCTCGATTTGCAGATCCGTAAGCTGGTTAGAATGAGATATTTCAATATTTTTGAATAGTACCCTTGAGGGTACTGCTGTTGTGGTGAGATTTTCAATACATTTGAATAGTACTATTGAGGTTACTGATGTTGCGGTTTAACTGATAACTGTACCAATCAGCAAAGTGGGTGAAAGTTATTGGATTGAGTTAGTCAGTCATTGGGGTAGTCCTTCTTTTCTCAAAGGTGAAAATATGATCAATATATGTATATCCTATTCTTCCGTTTGGTCAAATTGAGTAAAGAACTGGTATTGATCGGATTGCCACTTATGCTTAACGAGCAAAGATTCGTGAGCGATCGCAAGGGAGTGATATCGGTAATTTGATTGTTGCCCAAATCCAAATACTTCAGCTTTTTAAGCGATGCTAGGGGACTAATATCGGTAATTTTTGCACGCATAAACTTTAAATCAGTTAGTTCAGTTAGCCCCTGTAATGAACTTAAATCCGAAATTTGCGATTCGCATGTAATCTCTAGATTAGTGAGTTTAGTTAAAGCAGCAAGCGGATTCAAATCACTCAGAAACTTTGAACAACTAATATTTAATTCAGTCAGTTTGCTCAGAAATCTGAGGGGACTTAAGTCAGCCAGACATGAGCTACTAAGCCTCAGATAGGTTAACTCACTTAGCGTTTGCAACGGAGTCAAATCATCAATTCCATTGCCATACAGATTCAGCCAAGTCAGTCGAGTTAGCCGACCCAGAGGCGTTAAATCGAGCCAGGGTTCATCCTTAATAGGATAGTCAATCACCAGTTCTAACTTTGTCAAATCGGTTAAGGTGGCTAACCGCTCTAAATCCGCAGGTTGTCTGATTGTGAGTCGAGGGTTTGCCAAATCGTGCCAGTCTTCTGAAGCACTGAAATCCGTAATGTCGTTGTTTTCAATATTCAAGTACCTCAAATCTGGCAAGGTTGCCAGAAGGCTGATGTCGGTAATTTGGTTGTAGCTAATGTCCAGATCCTCTAGTGTAGTAATTTCGGCCAGAAGTGATAAATCCCTAATGGAGTTTTTGGACAAATCTAACTTAGTTAACTCTGTCAAAGCAGCCAGCGGCGTGATGTCTGTTATTTGATTTGATGAAAGATTCAGTTCAATTAGGTTGGTTAACTTTGCGAGGGGACTGAGATCGACGATCGCATTGCCGCGAAGATTCAACTCTAATAAATTCGTGAGTGCGGTTAACGGTGCGAGATCGCAGAGCTTTCCATTACCTTCGCCTTTACGATTACCATTCAGGTCAAGCCGGATTAGGTGAGTCAGTGCAGTCAATGGGCGTAGATCGGTAAGTTGAAAGGAATAACCACCCCAATCTGGCGTTTCGACGAAATAACAGGTTGAAAGAATGCGATCGGCTAACTCACAATTACACTGATCCAGCGAGAATCGCTTTGATTTCCATTCCTTCCATTCCAGCCAAAGGGCTTCATTTGCATTCTCAGGATATGCCCATAGATGGCATTCAAGTAGCCATAGCAATGCTTCGACAGTGCGTTTTGCTTCTGCTGGTAGGCTATCTTTAACGCGACACCAGTCAATAAAGCGAGTGAAAGTTAATGGATCGGGCTGGTCAGTCATTGGGATAGTCCTACTTTTCTTCAAGTCAGCAAATCGGAATTTTAATAATTTAGGGATGTGTTTTACCAATCCCATGCACGTACAGAATCTAAATGTATTAAATTTGGCAAGGTTGTCAGAGGGCTGATATCAGTAATTCGGTTGTAGCTAACATTTATATTCTTCAGCGTCGTGAGTTGAGCGATGGTTTCTAAAGAGCGATCGCCAATCAAATTTCTGGATAGATCCAGAGATTGTAGTTGAGTCAAAGCCAGCAACGGACTAAAATCTGTCTGCTCTGTCAGGTGGATTCCATCAAGTTGCAGATCCGTCAGATTCTTCAGGGTAGAGAGGGGAGATAAATCTGTGATGGGATTATCTGAGAGATCTAACACCCTTAACTCGCTCAAAGCAGCAAGAGGACTCAGATCTGTAATGCTATTTTGACCGAGATCGAGTTCAGCGAGGTTGGTGAAGTTCGCAAGAACGCTAATGTCGGATAGCTTGCCGTAGCTGTTGTTACCGTCACCATTAAGATACAGGCTGGTTAGCTGGGTGAACGATGCTAATGGACGCAGATCCGTAAGCTGGTAGGAATACCCCCAGGAGTCAGAAGACCCGCAAAAGAAGTTCTGAAGACTTAATTTTGTACAGGATAAAAAAATGCGTTCTGAACTTTCACTCTCTATGTCTGTCCTGAGATTGTCAGGTAACAAACTCTTTACATCCTCCAAAGGAAACTCGTTGTAGTAGTCGCTCAGACCTAACTCTTTGCTGGCTAAAAAGATGCGTTCTTGAATCTCAGACTTCAGTGCTGTCATGACTTGAGTAGGCATCCAACTCCAGACATAGTTCCATTCAATCAGTTCTAGTAATGCTTCGACGGTACGCTTCGCTTCTGCTGGTAGGCTATCTTTGGCGCGGCACCAATCGGCAAAACGTGTTAACTCGCTCAGATTAGGTTGGATAGTCATACAATTAACTCTCGCACTGTTTATTTGTAGCTAGTCCAAAAAACTACTCCGACGATCCTGCAATCTTTTATAGATGCGATCGCACTTATTCTTTAAGATGAGATATTTCAATACGTTTGAATAGTACCCTTGAGGGTACTGCTGTTGTAGTGAGATATTTCCATACATTTGAATAGTACTCTTGAGGGTACTGCTGTTGTGGTTTGACGATAGCTGTACCAATCGGCAAAGCGGGTGAAAGTTATGGGATTGAGTGGGTCAGTCATTGCGATCGCCCTACTTTTCTTCAAGATGAAACTATTATCCTACACAATATACTACAAATGTAGTATAATTATAAAACGTTAATCCTGGGTTGAATGGAGGCAAGAACCAGCAATGCAACCACTACGTCAAGGCGATGTACTTTTGATACCCGCATCTGAAATGGTGAAGAACGCCAAACTCCCGCATTTAACGCTGGCAGAAGGAGAGGTGACGGGGCATCGCCATTGCATCACTCAGGGCGAGGCAGAACTTTATGAACACGCAGGAACGCTGTATCTCAAGGTGCGATCGCCCACGGCACTGTTGACTCACGAAGAACATCAGCCAATCGCAATTCCTAAAGGTGACTGGATGGTACGAATTCAACGTGAGTACGAACCCGAAGGAGGGCGCTATGTTGCCGACTGATCTATTGCCCAAGGCTCAACAGATCATTGATCGACTCGCAGCGATCGATTACGAAAACCCGCAGATTTGCGAACAGCGAATTCGAGATGCGTTTTCCCGGCATCTCATAGCACTGAATCTGCCGAATCGCCCAGTTGAGATTTATAGATCGTTTGATGCTGCGTTTGATGCTGCATGGAAGGCTGACAGGAACAGGAGAGTACCGTGGAAGGCTGAGTTGCCTGCAAAATTGAGAGCTAAAAAAAATGCGCGGAGGGGTGTTGCTTTGCAGGCTGACCCTTTGGCTCGGCCTGCAAAACCTTCGGCTCGGCGGCGGACTAGGTGGGGGGCGCTGCGAATTATGTGGGATGGTGCGTGGAAGACAAAAACGGATGCTGCATGGAATGATGCCTTGCACACTGTGAAAGAGGCTGCTCTGGAAGCAGCGTGGAAAGCTGAGTTGAAAGTTGAGTGGGAGGTTGTAAAGAAGGCTGCATTGGAGACGGCGCTGAAGGCTACTCCAGCGGCTGCAAGTGATATTGTGAGCGATTATGGGCAGTATAAGTTGTGGCCTACTGCGAGCAATGCTGCGGGTTATGCTTGGTGGGAGTTTCAAAGAAAGATCACGGGTAATGATTGTGATCGTGTTTTTTCGAGTACTTGGTGGTGTAGTCCGTTGATCGCGGCGTTTAAGATGGCATCGGATGCTGCGAGGCAGGCAGCATTGGAGGTGGCGAGTAATGCTGTGAGTGGCGCTGTATGGAATCAGGCGATTAAAGTCAGTGAAGGAGTCA
>DNXU01000240.1:0-178 GCA_003505715.1 Cyanobacteria bacterium UBA8803
TCAGTAACAACATCTTCTCCGCGATTAAACAGCTCAGCAATGGGGCCAAATTCTCGTCTAGAGGCATCATCAAACAGAACTACATCAGCCAACTTGATCTTATCTATATTGCTATTTACGCCCGGTAAATTCAAGGCATTGTTGTCAGGATTAAATCCCAAAACCATAATTGAACGAG
>DNXU01000240.1:377-607 GCA_003505715.1 Cyanobacteria bacterium UBA8803
TTCAGAGCAACGGTTGAGGTGGACTGGGTACTGATTAGAAAAATATCACCCTGCAAATTTTTGTGCAGGGTCACGGCACTATCAAAGAGAGCATCTCGGAACCCCAACTGCATAAACATCAAAATATCAGCAAACCCAATTCCCGCGATCGCTACGAATAACCGCATTTTTTGACGGCTCAGTTGTAACCAGGCTAGCGGTGTTTTCATTTTGTTGTTGGTTGTTGGTTG
>DNXU01000240.1:937-2441 GCA_003505715.1 Cyanobacteria bacterium UBA8803
AAACAACAAACAACCAACAACTATAAATATATTTCTACAACAACTTTTGAGTTGGTTAAATTTTTAACCCGCTTGCTATCTTCTGGATTCAGACGAATCTCGACTTCTACAACTCTGGCATCGACATCAGCGGCGGGATCGGTATTGAGAACATCTTTTTTGCCAATTTGCTGCCCGATGTAGCTGACACTGCCCCGTAGTTCTCCTGCAAAGGCTTTGCCTTCACTCTTAATAGCAACTCGTTGGCCGAAATGGACTTTGGCAATATCACTTTCATAGACTTCTGCCACTACCATCATCTGGTTAGTTTGTCCTAGATGCAAAATGCCCTTTTCTTGGTCAATGATTTCTCCAGGGCGGGTGTGAATTTTCAAAATCTTGCCTGCTTCTGATGCCTTCACGTAAGCAGATTCCAAGTCTTTTTGGGCTTTTTCCACATCTGCCCAAGCACGTTCTACCTCTGCTTCTGCTTGTTGGACATCAACTGGACGCACTTCCTTAATCTCGTCTAACTTAGCTTTTGCCTCATTAATCTGAGCTTCTAGAACTGCTACAGTTTTGTTGCGGTTGACTATCGCTTCTTCAAGTTGGGTGCTGATGGTAGATAATGTCTGAATGCGGTTTGCCTGTGCTTCAATGAGGTTAGCTTGTGCCTCGCTGAGGCGCTCTACAGCTGTTTCTACCCTTAATCGACGGCTTTCCAATTCAGATTGGGAAATTACTCCATCCTGCACTAGCTGCTGATAGCGTGTCAAATCTTCTTGGACGTTGCGTAACTCAGCCTCTAATCTCCTCACAGTGGACTCTTGAGCTTGAATGGTAGCATCTTGAGCTTGTTTAGTTTGTTCCAACTGAGTTTGCAAACGGTTAATTTTGGCTTGTTGAGCGTCCTTTTCCCCTCTCAACTCTTCCTCTATGCGTTTGATCGTAGCCACTTGAGCGGCAATGGTGCCCGCTTGTTTACCTGCTTTGACTTTTGCCAGATTAGCTTGGGCAATTTTGACTTGTTTTTGAGCCAGTTCTACTGCTGCTCGCAGGCTATCGCGGTTATCCAAAATCGCGATCGCTTGTTCGGCACGCACCTGCTCCCCTTCAGAAACGAGTAGCTGATCTACTTTAGCTCCCTGTAGTGAGTTGGGAGCCGAGAGTTTAATTACCTTTCCTGCTGGTTCCAGAGTTCCTAAGGCAGTAACGGCTTCTATGGCAGGTGTGGCACTAGGGGAGGGAGTTGACTCCTTTGAGCGCTGCTCAGTGCGATTAAGGATATAAATAGTGGCGGCTCCGGTAGCAATGGTTCCAACGACAGCCAGTGCGATCGCCCATCGTGCTACCGCTTTTGAGAATAGCCAATCTTTGATCTCTGGTTTATGCCCCATACCTTCCAAGATAAACCATTTAGTTTCAATTTGGGGGTAGTAAAGCCATCCTCCAGTAAGTTAAAGTTATTCAATTTTCGAGACAGCCGCCCACTTAACCCAGCATAAAAATAATTCTCCCTCTCATC
>DNXU01000240.1:2536-3421 GCA_003505715.1 Cyanobacteria bacterium UBA8803
TCCGATGTCATATAATGCTCTGCCCAAGCAGCACCAAAGGCTTTTTCCAGGACTCGGCGAGTTTTATCATTTTGCTGTTGCTTAGTGCAGTAGTAATGTTGACCTGCGAGAATTTCCGCTTTTTGCTCGCCAGAGACTGGAGTAGCCTTAAGGGCATGAGTGCAGTGAATGCGCAGAAACTCATCAACCCGTGATAGAAATTGAACCTCTTCTTCTGGACTACCTGGTCGAATAAAGATGCAAAATTCTGAAAAAATATCGCCCCAGCTTGGTAACTCGCGTGGTTCTTTAAATTGTGGTGCAGGTAGAGCTTGTAAGGGTTGGCGATAGGTTTCGGCTAGAACTCGCCTGGAGTTGAGCGGCGAAAGATCGGCGATCGCCGCACTAATTTGTCCTCGTCCCCCTACTAGATCGCAGCCGAACATTGGCAAATCATATTCGGGGCGGGGAAACATAACGCAGTGCAGAATATCGAGCATCGTACCCACTTTTGCCAGTTCCAGGTGCATTTTCCGAAACTGAGGCGTTTGATAGCAGCGATTTTCAATAGTGAGTTTTTCTCCCTCTAAGCGTCCTTCTACATAGCCTAGCTCAGCTGGCAGGGGGTAGGGTGCTAGGTCAAGGTAGCGCTGCCAGTTAGACTCAATACAATCGGCTAATTGGCGGATGAGGGGGTGTTGTTGTTCCCTAAGGGAAGGCTTGGTAGTAACTGACATTCCTTAAAAACTCAAATATTATCGTTGACACTCCCCTCCTCCCCAATGGAGGAGAGGGGGATTTTGGGATGAGGGCAGAGATTGAGTTAAACCCACTGATTATCTCTCGGTAGCTTCAGGATATCAGCTTTAGGACTTCCGCACTTGCCCCCCTACCCCCCAACCTTGG
>DNXU01000237.1:0-1584 GCA_003505715.1 Cyanobacteria bacterium UBA8803
CTCACTCCTCACTCCCTCACTCCCTCATCCCCTCATCCCCTCATCCCCTCACTCCTTTTCCGCTCTTGGGGCAGGTAACTGTTGAGTAGCTCCCCTTTCCGCAGGGCTAATCAAGGGGTGATGTTCTTGGGGGAATTGCCAAGATTTATTAATAGAGTTAAATCTAGGGATTGGGCTGGTTAATTCCCAAGGATCGGGAATAACGGTATCTTCAGTAACTGGAGCTGATTTCCAGGGTGGATCTCTTGATAAATTTTCCAACATTGTTCTCTGCTCCTAACCTTAATTTATAGAGATTATCCCATCTAAATTTGGGCAACAATTAAATAACTCACTTAACTATTAATTATACTAGCAATATTTTCTCAACATATCAAATAATCATAAAATAAATTACGAGTTTATTTATAAATATTTAGTGATAAAAATATCAAATGTTTGTTGAGACATTTAGTCTCAAATAGGGAGAGAGCCGAGGGAGAGGACGGGAGGGGGATGAGAGAGAGGGCATCGCTACCGATGCAACTGGACAGGATATGAGGGGTAGCTTATGTGCCTGCGGTGCCTTTTCTGATGCAGCAGCGTAATTTTATGCCCAAAAAGCTTAAAATACTAAATATTGCGTTAATTGGCAAAACTTAATAAAAGTCAATGTTGCCAAAAGAGCGGCGCAGGAAAATAAGTTTTCAGTTGCGATTGGAGCCTCGTGCTGAAAATGATGAAGCGAACGGGAGCATATCAGTGCGAGCAAATCAAGCTCGACAGACCTACCATTGGTGACATGCTCGTGCAAGTAACAAGCAAGTGAAACTTTAGGGGAGTTGTATGCCGAGTAAAAAACTATTCAACCGAGATGTTTTCATGCTCATCGATCAGAGTGGTTCGATGGTGAGAAGAGATCCGGAACTTAATAATAATATTCGCTGGAAAGCACTTCCAGAAGTCATCGAAGGCCACGTTTACCGAATTCTCAACGAAACTAATCTAGAGGGACAGAAAATTTGTAGTGAAATTGCGCTCACATTTTTCAGTCCTAACCGTCCCTGTGAAAAAACAATCTACATTGAAGATTCTTCTCAAGTTCCCAGCATCTTCGATGAGAACCAACCCGATGCTAGTACGTTCATTACCCCAACCCTCGAACAAGTCATCAATCAGTGGTTTGCCAATCGCGAATCTCACAAGGGAGCCTTCATCATTATCTACACCGACGGTCAGTTTGACGATCGCGATAAATTCGTGAACTTAATCGAAACAACCTGTACCAGGCTAAGAAACCAAGACGAACTCAAAATTGCGATCGTGGGTTTTGGGAGCGAGATTAATCCCAAATTCTACCTGCAACTGGATCAAAACGTTAAAGGATTTAAAGATGCCAAGGGACTCGATTGCAATATTGTAGTCTTCGATTTGTTAAATCAAATGCCCAATATTATCGAACTCCTTGACCGCCATCTAGATAATCCAGAAGCAGGCTTGCCAGTTTGGGCAAAAGAGCGGTATCCCGATTTATTTACCTGAATCGATAGTCGGGTAATTGGTGATTGGTGATTGGTGATTGGTAATTGGTAATTGGTAATTGGT
>DNXU01000237.1:1652-2671 GCA_003505715.1 Cyanobacteria bacterium UBA8803
ATTACCCATTACCCATTACCCATCACGGATTGCAGTACATGCATTGGGCTGGATCTGCTTTTTCTTTCCCATTTGGAAAGAGGACTTCTTGGCTGAAATTGCATTTCTTACATTGATAAATTGCTGAGAGAATCAGTTCAGTGGGTAGATGGCAAAGCTCACAGGGTAATCCCCTTTTTTGTTCAACAATATCAAACCCCGGCCAAGCACAGGTCGGACAAATTTGTTGGATTTTTATAATCAGATCGCGAGTGGCTTGGGCGATGTTTTTCATGCGGGTAGGGTTGTAAAGGGCACGCATATCCGTCTCCACATGAACTTTGCCATTAGGCGACTCCCTTAAAGCCAAGTTAAAGGCTTCTGTCAGTTGCTCTGGGGTGGTTATCCCCTTGAAAATATGACCGCTGTCTTGGGATGAAGCATTAACCATGACTACTAGGCCATGTTCGGGAAAACCTACTTCTAGAGCAAAGTCATAGGCTTCTTGAAGCGTCTCGACCTCTTTTTGCCTGTAGTTAGTTTCGGTAGAAAAGGATTGCCCGACAAGTTCTAAATCGTTGGCTTGATCTAATAAAATAACAAGTTCTCGATTACAAGCGATATAAGGTAAAACTGGATGGGGGCCAAACGTCCCTTCACTAGCAAAACCTAGAGTTTCACCCGTTAAGGCTAGAGCTTTTTCTGCTTTCAATCTGGCGGCTTCTAGCTGATTGCCAATGCGTTTGATTTCTCGCGTAAAAGTGCCAAAGGCATCAGTATTAAAATTTGGCAGAACTGAGAGTTTTATGCCTAATTCCCGTTCCAGGATAGGTGCCATGACTCTCTCTTTTTGGTGCATGGTCGCTAGTACGCCCAGGCGATCGCTAAATAATCGCATTGGTTGTTGGTTGGTGGTTGGTGGTTGTCTGTGCCTGTAGGGGCGGGTTTAGCCGTGGAAGCTAGCATCTTGCCAACCAATTTTGTCCAAAACCCGCCCTCGGTGGTGCTTAATTGATTTTACCCATTACCAATTACCAATT
>DNXU01000237.1:2747-3800 GCA_003505715.1 Cyanobacteria bacterium UBA8803
TTACCAATTACCCATTACCAATTCCCTTAACGAGTCGCTTCTAATAAACGAGAAAAGTAAAAGCGAGTGCTGGTCATGGCGCTGCGTTGAATGGAAAAGCCATTATTTTCTAAGATTTTGATAATATCGGCTTCACGATGCTGATAAGCGCGGGTGGTTTTACTAGGGCCTGGGAACAACTCACCAATTTTTTTGAGCAAACATAGAGCAAGGGTTTTGGGGGCAAAGCTGAGGATTAAGCGGGACTCTGCCAGCGTGGCTAAGTGGGTAATCATTTCTGCCGCTTTGTCTCTGGGATAGTGAATTAGCACGTCTAGGCAAATGACGGTGTGGTAGCTGCCACTTAAGTGTTCCAAGTCTTGCACGGCAAAGGTTACATTTGCCGGGTTACTCAAAGTGTCTTTAGCTCTTTGAGTAGCTTCTGTCACCATTTTTTCCGAGATATCGCTGGCAAAAACTTTGGCACCCGCTTCAGCGAGAGGAATACTGAGGCTACCCACCCCACAACCTGCGTCACAGATAGATAAATCCTCTAAATTACCATCCGCTTTGAGCCAACTCAGGACAGTATCGACTGTCTGCTGATGGCCGTTACGGATATCGAGCTGGACTTTATTGACCTCCCCATTGCCGTAAATCCGCTGCCAGCGTTCAAATCCTGTGGCGTTGAAATAGTCTTTAACAATGGTTTTGTCATCAATAGTGTTCATAAACTTGGCTTGTGAGAAGGATGCCGGATAGTTAATTACTTTACCAGCCCATGGGGCAACGGATTTTGATAACGGATACTCCGTCCGTTAATCCGTTACATCTGGTAGTGAACTACCTACACCGCCCTAATCGGGTCGGTTTAGGCTTCCAACTTCACAGTCCGTTGCCCTTTCACCGTTCGGACTTCGGCGTGAGCGCTCAGTCGAACGCTGACGCTCACGGCGGAAGTCTTGCGGCTATCCGGTCTTACACAGGCTCCATTGGCAGGGACGGGGTTCCCTCCGCCCATAGTTAATATCCGTATGCCTTCGACTCTGATGATTAAAGTCAGTGAAGGAGTCA
>DNXU01000028.1:0-24227 GCA_003505715.1 Cyanobacteria bacterium UBA8803
CCCCTCGCGATTCAGGTGGGAATTGAGGTTCTTTGGAATCAGATTGTCTATCCTTTAGGAGCAGGGCTAGCGCTAGTAGGACTCCCCGATTTTTGGTCGTCTGAGTTCGATCCGGCTCCTGTGATGAATCAGCTAGATGCTGAAATTCCCCGCATTGTCTTATCCCACAATCCAGATAGTGCAGAGCTATTGCAACGCTGGCGAGTTGATTTGCAACTCTCAGGTCATACTCATGGGGGTCAAATCGTGCTGCCGGGGCGCGGTTCTGTACCGACTTGGATCTATGAATCCCGTCATAAAATTCCTGAATTTCTATGGCCTTGGATACCCTTTTTGAAGGGCAAATGGCCTAAAGTTGTCAAGCATTGGGAATGGGCACAGGGATTGCATCAGGTGGGAGCTAACAAGCTCTATGTCAATCGGGGTCTGGGTACTTTTCCGCCTGGGCGCTTGTTTTGCCCTCCGGAAGTTACAGCAATTACCCTACAACCTGGATTGTAATGAGAGACTTGGTAAACAATGGGGCGCTCTCTATAGTTAATCTGTTAAAAGACCTGGAGGAATGAGTTCTTTTTGAATGGCTAAGACAGCGGCTTGAGTGCGATCGCGCACCTCCAGTTTCTTCAAGATGGAATGGACATGAACTCGGACAGTACCAGGAGCAATGTAGAGAATATCTGCAATCTCCTGATTGCTCCGTCCGGCTGCAATCATTGCCAAGATTTCCTGTTCGCGCCTCGTGAGCGGATTTACTGGTAATTCTTGAGCCTCTGATGGGGTAGAAGCAGGTTGTGCACCCTGTACAAAAGTAGATTGAATCTCCTTGGTAGCTGCTTCGTCCCACCAGGAAGCTCCAGCTGCCACAGAACGCAGTGCTAGGATGAGAAGTTCTGCTCTAATTCCCTTGAGGCAGTAGCCTTTGACACCGATTTCAATTAACTTAGCAATCAGAGGTTTTTGGAAACGAGAGGTTAAAGCTAGGATGGGTAGCTCTGGACGTTGCTCCTTAAGTTGTTCGCAAGTCTCAATGCCACCAATTCCCGGCAGTCCGACATCAAGTAGGACAATATCGAACGAGCGTTGATTCGTCAATTCTATTGCTGTCTCACCATCTTCAGCCTCAGCAACAACTTCAAATCCAGGTTCCTGTTGCAACCGCATAGACAGACCGAGGCGAAACAATTCGTCATCTTCAACCAGCAAAATCTGTAGTGCCTTCAAGGTCATTTTTAGTTGACACAAGCTGCTTTAGCAGGGTATAAGCGTATCTGAGTTACAGACTAGAGAGAATGTCACACAAGAGTGCCACAACATTCATCCTCTCTAGGGATGAGCTAGCGCTGATTTAATCGAGTTTAAAATAAAAGGTCGCTCCTTCCTGGAGTTGGCTTACGGCCCAAATTGTGCCGCCATGGCGGTGGATGATGCGCTGCACGATCGCTAACCCAATCCCCGTCCCTGCAAAGGCACTCTCGGAGTGCAACCGCTGAAAGGGTGCAAAGAGTTGATCGGCGTATGCCATATCGAAGCCAACTCCATTATCTCTGACAAAAACTGTGCCGTCCTCTAAGGTGCCAACCGTAATTTTGGCTGGGTGGCGATCGCGACTAAACTTAACGGCGTTATCTATTAGATTACTAAAGACTTGCTGGAGTAACGTGGCATCCCCCATCACCGTCGGCAAGTCCCCTACCTCAAACTCGATCGAGTGTTCGGTATCGTCTAGTATTTGAGACTTGACTAAGGCGATCGCATTTTGAACCAATATTTGCAGGTCAACAGGCTGCTTATTCAACTGCCGTCGCCCTAGGCGTGATAGGCTGAGCAAGCCGTCAATTAATTGCGCCATTTTTTGAGCGCTATCTTGGATCACTTGTAAGTAATGAGTCGCTTTCGGATCGACGAGTGCGCCACTACGGGACAGCTGTTGCTCTAGAGCATGGACGAAGCCATTGATATGGCGCAACGGCGATCGCAGATCGTGGGACACTGAATAGGAAAACGAGTCAAGTTCTCGGTTGGCTGCCTCTAATTGGGCAGTACGTTGGGATAACGCCTGCTGGGTTTTAATCAACTCCGTGAGATCGCGAGCAGTGCCGAGTACAGCATAAACTTCACCATTGGGTTTCCTCAAGGGGACTTTGATCGTGTCACAGTGGTGAATTCCATCCATTAATACCACAGTTTCTTGGATATGGTGCGTTTCTCCTGATGCAAACACTTGCAGGTTTTGCTTAGCATAGTTATCAGCATCAGCAGGTGGAAAGCACTCAAAGATGGTTTTTCCCTGCACTTGCTGTCGGCTTTCATAGCCAATGCACTCAGCAAAAACCTGGTTGCAAAAGATGATACGCATGTTTTGGCGATCGATCACAAAGATGTAGTCAGGCAGCGTATCAAATAAGGTTTCTAATTCGGCAGTGCGTTGAGTTACCTGCGCTTCTAGCGTCTCGTTCAGTTGCTTAATTTCTGCTTCTATCCTTTTGTGTTCGGTGATATCCCGGCTGACACCCAGCACAAATTCGACCGTTCCATCCATGGCATATTCAGGAACGAGGTGACCCTGATAACTTCTAGTTCCTGTAGGAGTTGGAAAATCAAATTCAATTAACACGTCACAACCTGTAATAAAAACCTTTTGCAGGTTAGCGTGCCAGTCAAATACGAGTTTCTCTGACATGCCCAGCTCTTGATTAGTTTTACCGATGAAGGTAGAAGAGGGTATTCCCGTTGCTCGTTCCACGGCTGGATTGACATAAATATGACGCATTTGTCGGTCAAACCGGGCAATGATATCTGGAGAGTTTTCCACTAAGGCTTTAAATTCCTGCTCCCGTTGATAGAGTGCTGTCTCTGCTTGTTTGCGATCGCTAATTTCTGCCTCTAGCTTTCTGTTAGTCTCCAACAGTTCTGTATTTTTCACCTTAAGTTCTTGCGAATAGGTTTGTAAGTTGGTGTAGAGCTGGGCATTTTCGATGGATATGGCAGCTTGAGTGGTTAAAACCTTTAATACTTCTAATCGTTCTGGAGTAAATGCTCCTGCAATTAAGTTATTTTCTAGGTAAAGGATTCCCGTAAGTTTCGTTTGATAGAGGATAGGTGAACATAAAATAGATTTAGCTTGTTTTCTCTTGATGTAGGGATCATTCGCGAAAATTATCTCGCGAGCTGCATTATCTAAAACTACATCTTTTTGGGTTCTATTTACATAGTTAATCAGACTGATTGGAATATCAAAATAGGCATGAATGGGGGTAAAGGGCAGTACTGTTACAGACTTAACGGTTCCCACCGCTCCAATCAAGAACTCACTATCTCTTTTAATCGCGAATATACCAGTTTCGGCTCCGGCATTTTCAATTAAAACCCTCATCAACTTTTCCAGTAACTTGTCCAAGACGATTTCCTTTGATAGAGCCTGTGAGGCTTTAATCACCGTTGCCAAGTCGAGAACCTCTGCATCCTTCCCGGTTTTGGATCTGATTCCTACGACTTTTGCCAAAACTGTCCTGTCAAGTAACTGGGGATACCGTTTTTCTAAATCGCTGATTTTGGCTTTGGCTCCCCAGCGACCATAGCTATAGTGAGCGTCAGCCATATAATCTCTGGCAATCTTGTCTCGTTTCAGAGATAAATAAAACTCCGCTGCTAGCTCATTCCCTAGCGCTTCTTCCTGAAGATACCCCTGAAGCCTCGCCCCAGTAATCGCTCGGTCATAATACTCCATGGCCTTAACAATTTTTCCTAATACTCTGGCTTTTTCGGCCTCGATTAGCTCGTACTTGTGTTGAAAGTTGCTCGGAGCAAAAGCTGCCCATTTCTTGATTTGCTTTTGATAGAAGGCAACTTGTTTTAGGTGCCTTTTTTGCTCGCCTTTTGAAGACTTAGGATACAGAGCGAGGAGAGCCAGGGCATAGTAGAAGTTATGTTGAATGATAAAAAGCGTTCCACTCAAAGTCTGTTGATATTTTGCAGTTAACTGAGCCTGTGCCACAGAGCGATCGCTATCTTTAAACAAATAAAAGAGTATGGATTTCGCTAAATAGGCCAGAGCCATGCCCGATTGATTATTAGTATCTCTGAAAAGCTTCAGGCGTTCGGCTTCATCAAAAGCTTCGCCCGCTAAAAGGACTGGATCGGCAGATTGACCTAGTAAGTTTAACACAAATTGGTGCCATATCTTAGCAAAATCTCCAATAACTTCCTGTTTATATTTGAGGATTATATCAAGATACTGATCCTGACTTTTTGCTACAGATTCTAGAGAGTCACCAATCCAAATGCGGTTGTTAGAGTACCCCACAACTGAATATAATGCGTATTCTACATCTCCAGTTTCCAGTCCGCTTTGGAATGCTGCAAGTAAAGATTCTATAGTTTCCTTGGAATGCTCTTTCCAGTGCCGAATAAAGGTGTTAAATAAGAAACTGACTTTAGCTTTGAGTTCTCTGGCATCAAATTGCTCTAATAGCCTTACAGCCAGTAGACCAAATTTATAGCCACCATCGATATCTCCTAGCATCACGCACAGGAGCATCCCGTACATGCAGTATCCGTAAGCAGACAGGGAGGAGTTACCATATTGGATGGAGAGGTTGACTATTTGAAAGACAACCAGCGGGTAAAGGGTGGGATTAGCATTGGCAGCAGCAGGCCCGATCGCTATTAAGATGCGCATGGCAGCAAGACGATACGGGTCGGTCATTTTGGGTAGGTCAGCTAAAGCTGCAATTCCCCTGTTTCCCACGGTTAATTTGGTACGGATTAACTCCCGTAAAATATCAATTTGGCTGGGTCTTGCAGGTAAGGATACTCCCAGCATCTTTAAAACTTGCCGACCTGTATCTATGGCTGATTGCGTTTGGTTCTGAGAATAAAAGAAGGGAATCTTTAGTTCATAGGCTTTAACTCGATCGAGTAAAGTTTTAGCCTGCGCTAAAATAATTTGAGATAAATGAGCGGCTCGGTCAAAATTGGTATTTAAGTATTCTAATTCTAGTGCTTCAATATGGAGGTTAAGGGTCAAATCATAGTGAGTGTTCCAGCTAGCTTCTGAAAGCAGTCCTAACCCCACTGTCAAATACTTGAGAGCGGGTTCATAAGCAGTTGATGACTTGGCTTTTCGAGCCGCGATTAGATTGAGAGCAGCCAGTTCATCTTTTTCAGGTTGCTCGGCAATGAGATCGACTCCGCTATTAAGTTGATTGACCAGATCGAATATCTTTTCATTCAGCTCAAAAGGATGAATATTTTTTAACAGCAGCCGCCCAATTTTCAGATGCGTTGCTTTTTTAGCCATTTCTGGGATTAGAGAATAAGCGGCTTGTTGCACCCGGTCGTGCAGGAACTTATAAGCACAGGAATCAGGATCTACAAGACTTTGTACGGGTGGGTTATCTAAAGAGTAGGTAGTTTCTTGGACTTCGGGGTTCTGTAATTTGAAAAACTTGTAAATCTCGCTGAGGGGGATAACTAATCCTTCCGTCAAGGCTGCCCACAAATCTGTAGCTGTTTCTATTGGTGATTTTTCGCAAACTATCGACAGCATTTTTAAATCGAATTGATAGCCAAGGCAAGCCGCTATTTTTAATAATTCTTGGGTCTGACTGGGTAGCTTGCGCAGCTGATGCGCCATAAATTCGACCACATTATCAGAAATCGCCAAGGCTTTGACTCGAGCAATATCGCATTGCCAATATCCCTCCTCAGCTTTATACTCCAATAGTTCCTCTTCGTACAAAGATTTCAAAAATTGAGTGGCAAAGAAAGGATTGCCTTTAGTTTTATGAAACACCTGTTGAGAAAGGGGTTCTGCTCGTTGCTCAGAACAGCTCAGGCTATCAGCCACTAAGCGGTTCAAGTTGGTTAAATTAATTGGCTGTAAAACAATCTGGTTGACAAGTTCGCCTCTGCGCTCTTGCTGATTGCCAGCCAAATTATTAATTTTGTCTAATGTCAGCATCAAAGGATGCACTGCACTAACTTCGTTATCCCGATAGGCTCCAATCAGCAAGAGATATTGGCTTTTAGGATCTGTTATCAGCAACTGAATTAAATTGAGAGAGGCTGAATCAGCCCATTGTAAGTCATCCAGGAATAAAACCAGAGGTTTCTCTTGGCTAGTAAATACGTGAACGAACTGCTTGAAGACGAGATTAAATCGATTTTGGGCTTCGATAGGTAGTACTTCGGGAACAGAAGGTTGCGGCCCGATAATTAATTCTAGGTCTGGAATAATATCAACGATGACCTGACCATTAGCACCAAGCGCTTGCAAAAGTTCCGTTCGCCAAATCTCGATCTGCTTCTGACTCTCGGTTAAAATTTGCTGGATCAGTTCGTGAAAAGCCTGAATCAGAGGAGCATAAGGAATGGTGCGCTTGAATTGCTCGAATTTGCCAGCAATAAAGTATCCTTGATGTTGCGCGATGGGCTTGTGGATCTCGTGGACTAAGAACGATTTACCAATGCCCGAGTAACCGCTAATTAGCATCAACTCAGTTGTGCCCTGAGTAACCCGTTCAAAGGCAGCCATCAGTAGGGCAGTTTCTGCCTCTCGACCGTAGAGTTTTTGCGGGATTTGAAATTGACCGGAGAAATCCTGCTGACCGAGGGAAAAGTTGTCAATGTAACCTGTTGCCTGCCACATCAGCAGACAAGTTTCTAAATCTGCCTTCAATCCTAGAGCGCTTTGGTATCGCTCTTCAGCTGTTTTGGCTAATAACTTCATCACAATAGCTGAAACAGCTAAAGGCAAGTCTGGATTAAGTTCGTGGGGAGGTACTGATTGTTTGGCAATATGACAGTGTACCAATTCCATCGGATCTTTAGCTGGAAAGGGTAATTGGCCTGTCAAAAGTTGATACAAGGTAACGCCTAAAGCATAAAAGTCACTGCGGTAGTCAATTACCCGGTTCATTCGCCCGGTTTGCTCCGGTGACATATACTCTAGAGTTCCTGCTAATAAACCAGGTTGACTTACACTCTGGTATTCCCGATCCAGAAGAGAGGCAATACTGAGATTGGCGATTTGTACCTCGCCCGTTTTGGGGATAACGATTATATTGTGGGGGTTAATGTCCTTATGAATAACCTTATTTTTATGCAGCCTTGCCAGAATCGCTGCCAGTTGAATGGCAAGGGATAAAACCTCCGCTAAGGGAAGGATTCTCAACTCGATCGAACTGGCTAAGAATTCTCCACCTAAATCCTCAAATATCAGCGCAATCTGATGATTGTAACTAACTAAGGCTAGGGGTTTTAATATTCCATCAACGTTGAGACTTTTGGCAATGTCGTATTCCTGTCTCAGGGAGGCCACCTCTTTTAAGCTTGGCCGCTCGCTGAGCAAGGTTTTAATAATAACAGGCTGACCATCCAGTTCTCTATACCCGCGAAAAATAGCGGTATGTAACCCTTCTTGAACTTTCTCAGTAATTTGATAACCGGGAATACTCGTCATTATTTTTTCCTCCCCCTATTTAAAGGAAGAGAGATGAATGATCCCTTTGCCACAGCATGTTCCCTTCAGGGGACTGTTTCTTTCCTCTGGTTTTCATCTCTTATAGCAGTTTGCAACTCTGCGGAGATACACAAAATCATGTCTCATCCCCTCTCCTTTAATACAAAACTAACAACTGTCACCCTCTCATCCCTCATCCCTCATCCTTCCTGAGGAATGGTAAAGTAGAACGTCGCCCCATGCCCTAGTTGCGATTCCATCCAAATCCTACCGCCGTGATGTTCGACAATCTTTTTACAAATCGCTAAGCCAATACCAGTGCCGGGATACTCTTCCCTCGTGTGCAGGCGCTGAAAGATCATAAAAATGCGCTCGGCATACTGTGGTTCAATCCCAATACCATTATCGCGCACCGAGAACAGCCACTTGTCCTCCTGGCGTTGAGCCTTAACCTCCACGAACGGTGGCTTATTACTGCGATACTTAATCCCATTGCCGATCAGGTTCTGAAACAGTTGTACTAGTTGCGTAGCATCAGCCATCACCGTTGGTAACTCGCCAAGGGTGATGGTTGCACCACTCTTTTGGATGGCGATCTTGAGATTAGCGATCGCTAGATCGCACGCTGCCTTACAATCAGTAGGCTGAAAGTTCTTGCTTGCTCTACCCAGGTACGAGTACCCCAGCAAATCCTGAATCAGGGTCTGCATCCGGGTTACCCCCTCCACAATATAGGTGATGAATTTGTCAGCCTTAGCATCCAGTTGACCCCGGTAGCGTTTGGCGAGTAGTTGGGTGTAGCTGGCTACTATCCCCAAAGGTTCTTGTAAGTCATGGGACGCCACATAGGCAAACTGTGCCAATTCGGCATTGGAACGAGCTAATTCTGAAGCCTGTTGCGCCAGCGCCACTTCCATACGCTGGCGTTCGGCAAGTTCAGTTTGGGCTTGCTGGTATAGTTGTACTTGATGGATCGCGATCGCGCAATGATCGGCAATGGCTCTCACCAGCGCCAATTCATCTGCCGTCCAGTTTCGTTGGCGATCGCACTGATGCAGACTAATTTCGCCGAGATAGGACTGTTGGTAGATCAAAGGCACGATCGTCAGGGATCTAATACCACAATCTCTAGCAGTTTCTTCAAGTTCGCCTCTGGGTTGGCAGTCAATGCGGTTCAGCACCACTGCCTCATCTCGATCTAGCCTCTGTTGGTAATATCCACAGAAGTGATAATGAACTTCAATCAAACCCTGCCGTTCCCTAGTCCCTTGGCTGACATAGCAACTCCGAGTTTGATGGTGAAATTCAGGCCGACAGATCAGACCGTAACTCACTTGCAGTACATCCTGCAATTGATCTACGGTAGTTTGCAGCACTTCATCTAGTACCAAAGTACCGCGCATAGTTTGAACAATCCGGTTAATCATCGCTTCTCGCCATGCAGCGGCACGAATTTGAGCAATTGCCGCTTCTTTTTGACGCCGTACCTCAAATTCCTGTAAAGCTCTAGCTAAAACCATCGGCAAGCGAAACAACCGTTCTTTGATCACATAATCAGTCATTCCCGCTTTAATACATTCAACCGCCGCCTCCTCTCCCAAAGCACCTGTCACCAGAATCAAGGGAATATCCTGTCCGGAGTGTTGCAATAACTTTAAAACTTCCAACCCATTTAGATCGGGCAGGCGATAATCAGACAACACGGCATCATAGTTGCGATAGTGCAAAAGTTCTTGGCAAGTCAGAGCCGTATCTGCCGTATCGTAGGTAAAGTTTATACCAGCTGCTTCCAAACTCACCACGATCAGTTCCACATCTGCCATCACATCATCCACGATCAACAAATGGAGGATTGGCTGTGGAATCAGCTCTGGTCGAAATGTGACCTGAGATTCCTCTAACATTACATTCAAGGGCCCTAGTATAAGCACTCTAGAAAAATTTAATTTTTATTTACATAACTCCTCACTTTGTTAGCGAAGCTAGCGATCCCGCTTTCAGCCACTCATCTAGCTTAGCTAATGTCTTGGCGTACCTCCCCTGCTAGTGATTAAGAGCGATCGCACCAAACCCTATCTACACAGAGGATTTGCTGCCAGAGTGTGACTGCAACTCTTGTTGTAGGACGGTGCAGATTGCTTCTGGATCAGGATGAATCTCCAAATTTTTTGTCTTTTGTTTCTATTTATATTAAAAATATACACAAAAGCTATTATTGTTATTTTATTTAGACTGAGATATGATTAGAGCTATTTAGGTTTAAAAAATGATTTAATAAAATTTCTAAAGCTTTTTTAAGCCCCTTTCCAGTAAAAACACCTCTTTTTTTTCCATTGCAGTTGGTCAATAATGCAATCAATACCCTGAGGGAAGGAACCAAGGGCTGGCTCCTAAGCCAAAGCCTAGGTGCTAGTCCTTCATCCCTGCTTTAGACAATATTCAAATTTTGATCCGAACGATAGGAGATAACTAAGCGTGAAACTCTCAGTTTATGGAAAAGGCGGTATCGGTAAATCCACAACTAGCTGTAATATCTCCGTAGCTTTAGCAAGACGGGGTAAGAAAGTGCTGCAAATTGGCTGCGATCCGAAGCACGACAGCACCTTTACCCTGACCGGTTTCCTAATTCCCACAATCATCGATACGCTCCAAGAAAAGGATTACCACTACGAAGATGTCTGGCCGGAAGATGTAATCTACAAAGGTTATGGCGGCGTAGATTGTGTCGAAGCAGGTGGCCCTCCCGCAGGTGCTGGTTGCGGTGGTTACGTGGTAGGCGAGACGGTAAAGCTGCTTAAAGAACTGAATGCGTTTGACGAGTACGATGTGATTCTGTTTGACGTTCTCGGTGACGTAGTCTGTGGTGGTTTCGCTGCACCCCTCAACTATTCCGACTACTGCATGATCGTCACAGATAACGGTTTTGATGCCTTGTTTGCCGCTAACCGGATTGCTGCTTCCGTGCGGGAGAAAGCACGGACTCACCCCCTGCGTCTAGCGGGTTTAATTGGCAACCGTACCTCTAAGCGGGACTTGATCGACAAATATGTTGACGCCGTGCCGATGCCAGTGCTGGAGATTCTACCTCTTATTGAAGATATTCGCGTCTCGCGGGTGAAGGGTAAAACTCTATTTGAAATGGCAGAGACTGATCCCTCTCTCAACTATGTTTGCGACTACTACCTCAACATTGCCGATCAGATTTTGGCACAACCGGAGGGCGTTGTACCCAGCGATGCTCCCGATCGCGAGTTATTCTCCTTGCTGTCTGACTTCTACCTCAACCCCCAGAAACCGCAAGCGGTGAGCGAGAAAGAAGAACTCGACCTGATGATGGTCTAATCAAAAGGATGAAGGATGAAGGATGAGGGATGAATTTCTTTCTTCTGCCTTCATCAGACATGGGGAAATAAGGAATAACTAACAACTAATACTGTTAAAACTTCCCTGAGAACTGAGGAGAGGAGAATTTGTCATGACTGTTGCTCAAGCACCCCAAGCTTTAGAGTTTGAATGCGAAACTGGGAATTACCATACCTTTTGCCCGATTAGTTGCGTGGCGTGGCTTTACCAGAAGATTGAAGATAGTTTCTTTTTGGTGATTGGCACCAAGACTTGCGGCTATTTCCTCCAGAATGCCATGGGGGTGATGATTTTTGCAGAACCCCGCTATGCCATGGCGGAGTTGGAAGAAGGGGATATCTCCGCGCAGCTGAATGATTATGAAGAACTGAAGCGGTTGTGCTTGCAGATTAAACGCGATCGCAACCCCAGCGTAATTGTCTGGATCGGCACTTGCACCACCGAAATCATCAAGATGGATTTGGAAGGCTTAGCTCCTAAACTAGAAGCTGAGATTGGGATTCCCATTGTTACCGCTCGTGCTAATGGTTTAGACTATGCCTTCACTCAAGGTGAAGATACCGTACTAGCGGCAATGGTTCACAAATGTCCCACTAAACCGCCAGTAGTGGAAGAGGAGAAACAAGAACGCAATGCAATTTCTAAACTCCTCAACTTCGGACGCAAGAAAGAAGAAGTAGTTGCCGAAGAGTCTGAATATGCCGATCACCCACCCCTAGTATTATTCGGCTCAATGCCTGACCCCGTTGTTACCAACTTGACGCTTGAACTAAAAAAGCAGGGGATAAAAGTATCGGGTTGGTTGCCCTCGAAGCGGTATACTGAGCTGCCAGTACTGGAAGAAGGATATTATGTCGCAGGTGTAAATCCCTTCCTATCTCGTACTGCTACTACCTTAATGCGCCGCCGCAAGTGCAAATTAATTGGCGCACCGTTCCCCATTGGCCCTGATGGCACTCGCGCTTGGATCGAGAAGATTTGCTCGGTATTTGGCATTGAACCCAAAGGATTAGAGGAAAGGGAAGCCCAAATTTGGGCAAGCTTGGCAGATTATATCCAGCTAATACGGGGCAAGTCAGTTTTCTTCATGGGAGATAACCTATTAGAAATCTCCTTAGCACGCTTTTTGATTCGCTGCGGCATGACTTGTCCAGAAATCGGTATTCCTTATATGGATAAGCGCTATCAAGCAGCTGAGTTAGCATTGTTAGAGCAGACTTGCCAACAGATGGGCGTACCGACTCCCAGAATTATCGAGAAACCGGATAACTACAATCAAATCCAGCGGATTTATGAGTTGAAGCCAGATTTAGTAATTACGGGTATGGCTCATGCTAATCCGTTAGAGGCACGGGGTATTAATACCAAGTGGTCAGTTGAGTTTACCTTTGCTCAAATTCACGGCTTTACTAATGCCCGTGACATTTTGGAGTTAGCGACTCGTCCGCTGCGTCGGAATAGCAGTTTGAAGGATTTAGGTTGGGATAAGTTGGTGAAGGAAGAGGCGAAGGTTTAATTTATTCTCCGTTGAGAGCCCTCAGGCTCTCTGAGAGAGTAGGACTGATTCGTTTTGCCGAAGTCCGCCCGGAGTTTAAACTCCGGGCTAATAGCTTAAGTCCATTGAAATTTCATATCCCTGAAATCTATCTTTCTACTATCAAGTAGAGAAGAGCAAGGGGGAGGGGCGAAGCTAATCAGGAAATGGGGTGCATCCCACATCTGTCATACTATTAGGATTGCTCGTTGTACCATTACCCATTACCTATTACCAAAAAAGCCTTGCTCTGTAGCAAGCATTTAGAAGATCTGTGCTACATCGGTTAAATCTGTTCCCAAATCCGTTGCCACTTCGGCCTTTGGTGTGATGAAAAATGAATTAATCAGTGTTTATCATAATTACCCCACTTGGGCGATCGCGCTAGGCGTTAGGAACTAACTGAATTCTCCCTGCATCCATCTCAGACATTAACAATTCAAGAGCTTCGTAATCAACATCAGAAATGTAACCCATTCGGGTTAATTCATAGTTGATTTCGTTTTCTATCTCAGGAGTTAGTTTCCTAATATAAAGGGCTTTTTCTACAAGTTGCCGAATAATGTATGTCGTTTTCACGCTTGATTTGCTTAGAACTCCATACTAAGGAATTCTCTTCGGAATTTCTATTCTTTTACGTGATCCGAGTCTTCTTTTGGAGTGATCTCAATCACTGTTAAGACAAGATGGATCGTTTTTAATTATTTACCTTCATTTTGATCCTTGCTGTTATCCGAATCGGGAAATAGCCAATATCCTAACTAGGAAATAGAGAGAGGCAGAAAAGGGAAAAAAATATTCATAATGAGAGTTGTGGGCAATAGCCCATGGCGTCCAGTGTAAAAAATTGTTTCTTAATTTAAGAATACTCTGATTTCAGCTCTCTCTATCTAGAGATAGGTTTTAATTTATCTCACTGTAATATAATATTAGTCATCTTTGCCAAGGGAGACAAATCTTATCTAGTAGCTTACTCTCATCTGGCCACTGTTGCTAGCTGAGAAAAAAATTTTTAAACCTAAATATTAATTAATTCTGTATATAACTACACAATTTTATAAAAAATTTTACTTAAAACTGGAAAAGAATACAAACCTTAACCTAAGAAAGGATGAACCAGATGGGGATGAAGGCAGGAATACCAGCTTTTTCCATTTCTCATCCCTGCTTCTGCCCTGATAACGAACCTAGTGAGGAGCAAACTATGACCATTGCAACAATGAACCCTGAATGGGAAATTATTGAGCTTTCTGGCTCTCTGAATGTATCCAATGCAATTGAATTTCAACGGCAGCTAACTAAAGGTATATTGTCCGAGCAACATCCGGCTTTGTTGGTAGATATGCAGCAGGTAGAATCTATTGACAGCGCTGGTTTGATTGCGTTAGTTTCTGCGTTCCGTTTGGCTCAACAACGGAAGCAACGCTTGAGTCTGTGCAGCATAGCACCCTCAATTAGAATTGTTTTTGAGCTGACTCAGTTAGACCAAGCGTTTGAGATTTTTGACAACCGCGAGACTTTTGCCACTACCATCAAGCCTTACGAGCAAGAAGCGAGGCTAATTGCCTAGCTTTGGGTGTTAAACGCCGCCTAACCTACATCTCTCTAAGGGACTCCCAAATAAGAAAGTATCCAACTGTAGGGGCCAGTCGCTTTTTCAAAATAGTAGCGCTAGCCTTTCAGTATAGCTTGACTCGCCCTGATTGAATGGATAATTTATTTTTTGGCACTCCCTAAATCCACGGTAGACCTAGATGAGAATATAACATACTTTGCCCGATGTAACAGTATAACCTGCTAGAGACGTTCCACCGGAACGTCTCTACGATTGAGGAAGTCCCCAGGCGATTTGTACCATCCTGAAAAACTTGCTCCCAGCCAGCTAAAATCGAAAAGACTACAGGGAAAAGCGGGATGGACGCTATGACGGTTATCATCGAAGACCTACTCACCAAAGACATCGTCGGGCCAGCGCGTTACCTGGGTAATGAGTTGGGTGCGGTACACAAGTCTTGGGACGCTGCACGGGTGCGTTGGGTGTTAACTTACCCAGAAATCTACGAAGTCGGCGCTTCCAATCTCGGGCATATTATTCTCTACAATATTTTGAATGCTCAACCCCGGCAATTGTGCGATCGCGCTTACTTACCCGCACCTGATTTAGCAGCAAAGTTGCGCTCCACTCATACTCCCTTATTTGCAGTCGAAAATCGGCGATCGCTCGCTGACTTTGATATCTTGGGGTTTAGCCTCAGCTACGAACTAGGGGCCACCAATATCCTGGAAATGCTGGATTTAGCCGGAATTCCCCTGACTTGGCAAGAGCGTGCCAATCACGATATTCAGGATATTCCCCTCATTTTTGCTGGGGGACAAACGGCTACCTCGAATCCCGAACCCTATGCTGACTTTTTTGATTTTATGGCTTTGGGAGACGGGGAGGAACTCCTGCCGGAAATTGGCTTAGTGATAGAAGAGGGTAAGGCAACGGGTTTAAGTAGAGTTGAATTGCTGCTGGATTTAGCCCAAGTGCCGGGAGTCTACGTGCCTCAATTTTATGATATGGCAGAAGATGGCTCGGTACATCCCAACCGTGCGGATGTGCCAGCACGTATTCTGCGGCGGGTAGCAACGCCCATCCCAGCTTACTCCATCGGACTGGTGCCTTACGTGGAAACTGTCCACGATCGCCTGAAAATAGAAGTGCGCCGGGGTTGTACTCGCGGCTGTCGTTTCTGCCAACCGGGGATGCTCACTCGTCCGGCACGGGATGTGGAACCGGAGCAGGTGGTAGAAGCAATTGAACAGGGTATGAGAGCCACAGGATATAATGAATTTTCCTTGTTGTCCCTGAGTTGTTCCGACTACCTATCCTTGCCCGCCGTAGGCATGGAAATCAAAAATCGCCTTAAGCATGAGAACATTTCCCTCTCCCTCCCCAGTCAGCGGGTAGACCGTTTTGATGAAAATATTGCTAATATCCTGGGCGGTACGCGCCAAGGCAGCTTAACCTTTGCCCCGGAAGCTGGCACGCAGCGGATGCGGGATATTGTTAATAAGGGGCTGACCAACACAGAACTGCTCCGGGGTGTGAAGACGGCCTTCGAGCAGGGTTGGGATAAAATCAAGCTCTACTTTATGATTGGTTTGCCCGGTGAAACCGATGTGGATGTATTGGGTATTGCCGAAACCGTTAACTGGTTGCAGCAAGAGTGCAGGGCATCGGGCAGAAAACGGCTCAACTTTAACATTACTATTTCTAATTTTACACCCAAACCCCACACCCCCTTCCAGTGGCATTCCGTTTCCACCTCAGAATTTGAACGCAAACAGGCACTGCTAAAAGAGGCATTTCGCCGGATTAAAGGGGTGAAAGTCAATTACACCGATGTCCGGATATCGGCGATGGAAGACTTTATCGGGCGGGGAGACAGGCGGTTGAGTGCTGTCCTGCGTCGGGCTTGGGAACTGGGTGCTGGTATGGATTCTTGGTGGGACAGTTTGGAGCGAGCTTTTGCCGCTTGGGGAGATGCGATCGCTGAAGCTGGCTTAACCTGGAAATACCGCCAAGTCGAAAAGGGTGAATGGAACCTTGTCCCCCACTCCCATCTCCCAACTGCCGACTCCCCCCTCCCCTGGGATCATATCGATACTGGAATTGACAAGAACTGGTTAATTGCTGATTTACAAAGTGCCTTAGCCGCTGCCACCGTGCCAGACTGTTCCTTTGCAGGCTGTTCTCACTGCGGTGTCTGCGGTACGGACTTCGGGCACAACATTGTTATTCCACCCCCACCTCTCCCGGAATTTGCCGGCCAATTCACCCCAGAGACTACCAAAGCTCAACGCCTGCGGGTTTGGTTTGGTAAGTTGGGGGATATGACCTTAGTGAGTCATTTGGATATGGTGCGTTTATTTGATCGCGCTATCCGACGAGCCTCTGTACCGATCGCCTTTAGCGGTGGCTACCATCCCAGTCCCCGGATTATGATCGCTAATGCCTTACCCCTAGGCGCATCTAGTACGAGCGAGATTGTGGACTTTGAGTTAACTCAGCCGATAGATATTCAAGAGTTTAAAGAAAAACTAGCCGCTCAGCTACCCCCTGATATTCCCTTGTATCGGGTGGAGGAGGTTGACTTAAAGGTTCCGGCTACCACCCGACTCTTAGAACAGGGAGAATATTTAGTGACGGTGGCGGTAACTGCAAATACTGCTGTCGGAGGATGGCAAGATGGGATCGAGCAGGTTCTGGCTAGGGAAGTTATTGAGTGGGAACAGGTGACTAAGTCCGGGAAGAAGCAACAGGTGAATTTACGCGATCGCTTGTTTGAGTTAGAACTAGTTGACTCTAAAACCGATCCGGGACAGGATGCTGTCGTGCTACGCTATGTCGGTAGCTGCCGCAATGATGGCACCCTCCTCAGGTCTGAGCATATTGTCTATATGCTAGAGCAGGTGCTACAACAGGAGTTTCAGTTATTGCACGTTCACCGACAGCGGCTAATTTTAGGCGAGGCGTGAAAAAAATTCTCCTGACTATCAGGAAAAAACCTCAGCATATCAGTAAAAATTCTTTTCAATGAGTGACAAAAGAGGGATATACAAAAATAGCCTGCACAGGCAGGCTATTTTTTTACCCATAAACTCATCCACAAATAAATTGAGTCAAGGTAAGGTTATTAGAAGCTGGATTGACTCTTCTTCAGTAAGAATTACCAAATTATTATTACTGTATTTTCAATTAGTTACTTTAGATAGTTGATATTTAAATTAGAGAAAATAAAAGCTTATTTATTCTATCTCTATTGAGAGATCCCACAATTAGCCTATTGATAGATCCTTTATAGGGAGGGTTCCGTTGATGATTTAACACGAACGTTAGGACTAGTGCAGCTTGGTAAAAAGAACTGACCAGCTAAAATCTCTCCCTGCTGTTAAGCAGATGGTCATGTATTTCATCCTGGCCTGCCCTAGCTTATGCAATAAAGACACGGAGTAAAATATGAATCATCGGCTAACTGCGATCGCTACTACTGGAGCAGTCATCGCCTCGTTTGTCTTCGCACCCATTAGCGCTGTGATGGCAAGACCAACCAGCAATCAACCAAATAACATAATGTTGCTGGCTAAGTCAGAGGCCAAACTTCTTAAGAACGTTCCCTTCAGCAATACCCTACCAGACGGCACTGTAGTAGCGGGAAAAGTCTCCATTACCCAGTTTGGCTTAAACGAAGCTAACCGTCAGCTTCTAGTCAGTGGGGTTATTAAAGGTGAGGCCAGCAAAAACGGCACTATTACCGAGTTCAATCAGGCATTTGCCAACATCCCCGCCACATTGAGCAGCAGCGGTACTAAACAAGCAACATGTGACATCCTCTTCCTAGACATTGGCCCCATCAATCTTGACCTACTAGGTCTAACCGTTGATTTGTCACAGATTGTCTTGGACATTAACGCAGTGTCCGGTGCTGGTAACCTCCTGGGTAACCTGCTGTGTGCGTTGGTTGGATTACTAGATGGAGCTGGTACAATTACCCAAATTCTCGACATAATCATCCAAATCAATAACCTCCTCGGATAAGTTAGAACTTAGAAGTTTAGAGTTCAGCAGAAAATAATTTGGCTGAACTCAACTTGATATAAGGATGAGGACGGAAAAGTTGGTCAAGCTGGGGGAGCATCTATTAGTAGGGTGTGTTACGCGAAAGCTAACGCACCATTACTACTATATTCCGCTAGTGGATTAGCTTAGATGTGGAGGCTTGGACAACCTGGCGTCGAGTGAAGTGCAGACATCAATACCCGTAGTCAAAAAGTAGTTTAGGGCAGAACACTTATGCACATTCATCATCTCAATTGTGGCTGTATGTGCCCAATCGGTGGGGCATTCTTCGATGGCTTCAGTCGCGGTTTGACGGCTCGCCTCGTCTGTCACTGCCTGCTCATCGAGACGAACCAAGGACTTGTTCTGATCGATACTGGCTTCGGTCTGCGCGATGTCAACTCGCCTTACTCCCGGCTCAGCCCGTTCTTTATTCATTTCAATGGTATTCAGTTCGATCGCAAGTACACGGCGATCGCTCAGGTGGAACGGCTGGGATTTTCGGCACGGGACGTGCGTCATATTGTACTTACCCACCTCGACTTCGATCATGCTGGTGGGTTGGAGGATTTCCCTGAAGCAACCGTACACGTAATGCAGACTGAAATTGAGGCAGCACAGGATCGGCGCGGTTTCATTGCCAGCCAGCGCTATCGTCCTGACCAATGGGACGAGGTCAAACGCTGGAAGTTCTATTCAGCGGGAGGCGAACCCTGGTTTGGCTTTGAGGCAGTTCGGGATCTCGACGGGCTGCCGCCGGAGATTCTCCTTATCCCGCTTGCTGGTCACACGCGGGGTCATGCTGGCATTGCTATTAAGACACCGGAGGGTTGGCTCTTGAATGCAGGCGATGCCTACTTTTATCGACACGAGATGGACTCGGATGAGCGACGCTGCACGCCGGGAATGCGTTTCTACCAATGGATGATGGAGGTGGATCGCTCGGCGAGGCTCCACAATCAAGATCGACTACGTGCGTTATCGAGCGATCGCACTAAGGGGGTGCGTCTTTTCTGTAGTCATGATGCTGTTGAGTTCCAAGCGTTTGCCGACCAGTCCAGCGGCTCCCAGAACTTGAAATTTCAACATTCTTGAATAACCCTCTTCTATCACTTTGGGGAAATTCGACGAATTTATGCTGTTTCAGCCCAGAGTGACAAAAGAGGGATCATATGCAGTTAAACACCCATAGTATCTGTAGGGGCGGGTTTAGCGACCAATATTGTGGGCTCCGCAGATATGGCTTAAGTCAAAACCCGCCCTTGCGGCTGCTCACATTCGCAATGCTCTAAATCACTAGGAGTTGCTTTGCACCCAAGCTGTTTTTGATGTGCCAAGATTAGAGTTGTGTTATATTTCTTACAACGTTTTGGCTCTCTTCCTTTCCGGATTAGGTAACCACATAGTCTCTCAGCAGTACGTATATCAATCTGAACATTGAAGTGTAAGCTTTGAGCATGTAAGCACCCTCCTTCTGGTTTATTTTCAGTACTGATTCCAACCTCTTGCAACTCACTTTCCGTCATCCATATGAAATCAATATCTTGATTCTTGGGGCTTCGATATTCACTTAAAGATGCTACTACACTGTAGAATTCCCGATCGGTGCTAACTAGCCAAACGCTATAAAGATTAGCCGGTTCACGAAAGAGTTTTTCAGCAACAAGTCTGGCACGTTCCTCTATTGTGTTCCAACCTTCAGGATTCCACCGGGCACGGCTATCGATTTTCCGAATATATGCAGGAGCTTCAATACCAAACTCCGATAAGGTAGGTATCATACCAAGAGCCACTTCAACTTTACTTACACAAGTCCCTGAAGAGCCTCTTCAGCATAGTTACGAATATAATAATCTGCCTCATGGAGAGAGGCAAAACGGCTGATTACATTCTTAATAGCCTGAGCATCCATTTCATCGGATAGTATAACCAATGCATCAATAATTGCTGCTTTTATAATCCGCCTATTGCTAATTTGCACAATATTCAAAATTAATTTAAATCTTTCCTGAGCAGGAATTTGATAAGCACAAGCAATTCCTTTAATTAATACTTCCCAAGAATCATCTAGCCTAGACCAATTCCCGATATTTGATGAGGATGCTCCCCATAATAAACTAGCAGATTCCAGATATTGGGCAGCACTCTGTAAGAAATATATATCTGTACATTCTGCTAACAAATCAACGGCACCATCATAAGCATCAGAAACTTCTTTCCTTATGCTCCAAGCTAAAATTGCTAGAACAGATTGCCATAATTTAATTTTTTGAAAAATCAGTTTTCTTAACTTTGCTCGTTGAGCAGAAGAAGAGGTAAAGTACTCTCGAATAAGTAAATCTGGATCGCTGTATCGCGAGTCAACTGAAGTTGTTTTTAGAGAACTATCAGTAGCTTGAGTAGAAAAATCCGGAAAAGAAGTTGTTTTTTCTATTGTGCTAGCCATCTAAATCCCCACTCCTGCTTAATTTCTTCCTGAAGTAAATCTAAAAAAGCCTTAACAGTGTAATCATGAGATGCATTAAACCAATTTTTAAGATTTAAATTTGTATCAATGCTTCGAGATGTTAATACAAAAAAAACCACAAAAGAATTATCTTCAATTCTTAGTTCTTGATTTAGAGATACAACTAAAGTTCCTAGATTGTCTGGAAGTTTGAACTCAAGCTGAGAACTACAAACATTTGGTTTGTCAAGAAATTGATTCCATTCTTTACCTAAAAAAGTAAATATCTTATGTATATCTCCTGGATCATTCCAACCAAACGTTGAGTCAAGTTGGTTTAAATAAGTCAATTCGTAATTAAGGGGCTGCAATGGCAATCCACTAAGATCTATCCACCAATTTTGGAAAATTTGCCATTCTTGTTCAAATTTGGCATAAATTTCTTCAAAATGAGGATATTCCTCAGCTTCATTTTGACGACGCCAATTGTAATGAAAACGGTTTGCCTGCAATTGGATTAACTGACGTTTATCAATAGATTCAAACCAGACTCGACGGAGCTTGGGAAGAATAGGGAGTAGCTCAATTTCACCAATTGGAGGGCGATCCAGTGGCAGGACTGGAAACCGCTCTCGAATTGTCTGCCAATACAGACCAAAATGCACGCTAGAGAACTCTGGAGCGCTGAATTCGACTCCACAGACGACCTCTGTTAACGGTGACTTCGTGAACTTAGCGATTACCATTCGCCCAATTAGATTGGTGTGGGATTTTTGGAGGTATTGTAACCCTTTTCTAGATTACTCCCTGTTGGGAAGCAGAAAACTGGTTGAGTTTGTGGAAACCGAAGTGCTAGTTGAGATTGAACAGTCGGCTCTCTGCCTGACTTACTCCGATAGCTGCTGCACAAAGGCAGTATGTTCTGATGCCGCCAACCCTTCCTGCAACACAGCTAGCACTCGCTCCATATTCCCAGTCAATAGGTCAGCTGCTGCCAACCACAAGCCTGGAAACACTTGACTTTGAATTACCCCATTCTCATCCACTGGCAGTGGCACATACTCCCCCTCCTGTAAATAAAACCAGTCGAGTCTCTGCTCAAACACTTGCCAAACGATATATTCTCTAACACCATTGCGACGATAGGCTCGTTGTTTATCACCTAAATCGATCGCTGCACTACTCGCGGCAATCTCTGCGACTAACTCCGGTGCCCCCTCTATATAATCATCTTCACTCAGCCGCGCCTGACCTCCAGAGTGTTCCTCAATCATCAGTACTGCATCAGGTTGGGGTTCATTATCCAAATCCAAACGAACCGTAGGTTCAATTCCCAACTCAATACCCGGTGTGGCAACTTTGTAATTGCCCAGCCATATGATTAAATTTCCGTGGGGTTGACTATGACTTCTAAAGCGCAACGCAGCAGGCACATAGACAACTCCTTCAATCAATTCAGCTTTCCTGAGATGGGGCATGGCATTGTAGCGCCGCTCAAATTCGTAGCGATTTAAGCGATCGCCACTTTCGAGCGGTGGAATTGGCTGATGTTTTTGTTGAGGAGGTGTTCTGACCATTGCTGGTGTTGTGGGTTCGAGTTTCTTGCTGGGTCATCCTCCGATCATATCGGTTATTGCACTCTTCGATATGGCTATCGCCAATAAAATCTATGGAGCTAACGTCCAGGCGGATTTTATTTTTTAGCAATTACCAAGTACAAAAAATGCCTTTTTCCACCACCTTATATATGGGAAGGAGTACTCTTGTAGAAGCGACCCGCTGTTTGGAATGAGGTGAACATGAACAGAATTTATTGGGTCACCCTGGATGGAGTTCAGCTTAAAGATAAACTAAATTCCTGGAGCGGGCGAGTCAATTCAGGTTATCGCTTTTTCTTTGATATCTTCACAGCGACTCGCCCCTACAGGCATATATTTTAGCCCCTACAGGTATATATTGTATCATTATGCTAAGTAGTTACCTACAAAAAAAGCTAACCACGCCAACAAGTAATAGATTTAACCCCCAACTCCTATTTTGGTTCAGCCTCAGCCTGACTTTTGCCGCCATTTACAGTATCCTAGGACTGCAAGATGCATTTAACGGTCAATATATTGTCCAAGACGATGCTAGGCAGCATGTATTTTGGATGCAAAGGTTCATCGATCCGGAGTTATTCCCCGACGATCTAATCACTAATTATTTCCAATCTGTAGCACCAGTCGGATATACAACAGCTTACCGAGTAGCTGCTATTTTAGGCATCAATCCCTTCCTATTCAACAAACTCCTGCCCCCCATTATCTGTGCGATCGCGATCGCCTACTGTTTCGGCATCTGCATGGAGATATTGCCCGTACCTGCTGCGGCTTTTATAGGTTCGGCACTGCTCAATCAAAGTCTCTGGATGAAAGATGATTTGATATCTGCCACGCCTAGAGCCTTTGTCTATCCCCTGTTCCTCGCCTTTTTATACTATTTATTACGGCGATCGCTCTTAGGTTGTTTAGCAGCGCTGGTACTTGTAGGGCTGTTCTATCCCCAATATATCTTCATCGCTGCTGGCCTTTTAATCCTGCGACTAGTGCAATGGCAACATCGGCGGGTTCGCCTTTCCCCCAACCGCCAAGATTATCTATTATGTATTCTAGGTTTGCTCTTGTCAGCGGCACTACTTTGCTTCTACGCTCTCACCCCCTCAGATTTCGATCCCGTACTCAGTGTCGCTCAAGCTCAAGCATTACCGGAATTCTCAGTTAAGGGACGCAGTTATTTTTTTCGCGATAATCCTTGGGAATTTTTCCTCCTAGGGGAACGAAGCGGTCTATTGCATGTCGGCTTAGTCAGACCAGCAACGTTAACCTTAGGAGTATTATTGCCCATACTCTGCCAATTTGCCACTCAATTTCCTTTAGTCAGGCAGATTTCTCCTCATATTAGACTCTTATCCCAAATTATAATAGTGTCCGTCGGCATGTTTGCTGCCGCTCATGCGCTGCTGTTCAAACTCCATCTGCCCAGCCGATATACCGAGCATACCTCTCGGATCGTACTTGCGATCGCAGCAGGCATCGTGCTGACCGTAATTCTAGATGCTGCCTTCCACCTAGGCAATCGGGCAGGAAGTAAGAATATTTTTAAATACTGGGCAGGAACTCAGTTGTTAGCTATAGCCTCAACCATTCTAATTGCCGCAGCCCTAGTCTTCTATCCCTGTTTTGTGGACAATTTTCCCCTCACTAAGTATAAAGTAGGCCATTTCCCTGCCCTTTATCAGTTCTTGCAAGCGCAACCGAAAGATAGTTTAATTGCTTCTTTAGCAGAGGAAGCGAATAACTTACCCACCTTTGCCCAACGACCTATTTTAGTAGGTCGAGAATACGCCATTCCCTATCATTGGGGTTACTATCGCCAATTTCGGGAGCGTACCATTGAGTTAATTCAGGCGCAGTACAGTCCGGATCTCGAACGGGTTAGGAATTTTATCCAGCAATTCGGCATAGACTTGTGGTTACTGGAGGAGAGTTCCCTAACACCAGAGTATTTAGCTAAGCAAGAATGGCTCCAACCTTATCAACCAGCTATCCGAGAAGCTCAACAGAATTTAGCACAAGGGATAATACCAGCATTATCAGGAGTAGTTGAGGACTGTTCCGTTTTTCAAAATGAGGGTTTTATCGTCCTCAAGACAACTTGTATTTTGTGAGGGTATAGGGAATAAGGAAATTTACAGCTCCGGTTTGATCTCAACTCCGATAGCACCTTTCCTTCTATAAATAAGATCATGTCCGGTTAAACACCTATAATATCTGTAGGG
>DNXU01000028.1:24267-27707 GCA_003505715.1 Cyanobacteria bacterium UBA8803
AAACCCGCCCTGCGGCAGGTTTTAGTATGGTTAATCAACCGGACATGATATGAAACTCACCACTGCCATTAGATAAAATATGCGATCGCCAATTTTACTACTCTCTCTGCAAGTAAGCAAAAGTACTGTTTTTACAGCAATTCAACAACTCCAAGAGCTTTTTAATTCGATAAGTTCGTGGCTCTAGTATTTCTTTAGAGATGGTTCTCTCTAAATCAGCTAACATGGCTGCTGTTTCTTTCAAAATCATTTCATTAAAAAAGGCAATCAGCATACTTCTTGTAGTGCTGGCTAAGGGAATTAGTGGTAGCTGTATTTCTTCCCCATCAAGACAAATAGTGGTAAGTTGGGAGTGTCCTACTTGAGCAAAGTCTGAATGGGCTAACCACTGATAAAATTCTTCTCCCACCCGAATACTTTGGGACGCAGAGCCATTTTCTGCATAGAAACTTATGTTTAACATGATTGTTATTCTCTCAGATTAAAAATTGGCAAATGCTGATTTTGGCATATAGGATTTTTATTTAGTTCGTGAACAGCACAATTCATGGAAGGCTTATCCTATAATATATTATTTTATTTACATCTCAAATAAATAATATATCGCTCTTTCATCACTCTCTCCAGAGAATATTCTGAAATCCTTACAGCAAAAGACTTTACGCAAGAATCAATGTTTCAGGTTTTGTGTGAGGAATTAAAGTCCAAACCTCTAACAATGTCTGAGTTTCAGATTTTGGCTTTAATTTTTCTCTCATGAGAGTGATAGAAGAGCGATATAATGCTTCATCCTGTCCCCGCGATAACCCCGCGATAACATTTAACTATTCCCTCTGCAAGTAAGTTAAATCTACTATTATTTCAGCAATTCAACAACTCTAAAAGCTTGTTAATTTGGTAATTTTGTGTCTCTCTTATTTTAAGAATGTTTTAATCTCGTCTTGCTGTTTGGGAGGTAACTTTGCAAATTCGGGGTTGGAGAACAGATCTTCCTTCTTTTCTTTGAAGACTTTATTATTTTTCTTCTTAGTCTTAGTTATAGCTGCCTGAATGCCTATTTTGGTACGCATCCCAAAATCAGGAATAAATTGGTCATAATTTGCCAATAATTTATCCAGTGATGCAGGATCGTAAGTTTTTAGTCTACCCAACATATCTTTCATGGGCAGGCCATTAAGCTGATAGTAATAGTAATATAGCGTTTTTGAAGCATTTACAGGTACTTGAGCATTGACAGTTGGCCTCGGCATAAAGGGAAACGCATAGTAACCGTCTCCTTTGAGATTGCGAATAAAAAGCAAGTCAACGAATTCAGTTCGTTTTGCATCCTTAATTTCTGATTTATTGAGTGGTAGCTTAATTGGGCATACCTTCTCTAGAGCCTTCCATGCGACACCATTACCCCATTTTTTAAATTGGTCAATCGTCAATGCCCAGCCATCAGCAGAGAGTAAATATGCACCACTTGGCTCTTTCCCACCTGATGCTAGTTTTCCCCAGAGCATTATTATATCTTGGATTTTTCCACCCGTTTTTTCATATTCACTTTTATGCTTAGACCAACCATACTTTGGAGCCATGTAATCAAGATGGAATGCAAACCTGATAACATCAATGTCCCAGTTAGCAGCATATGGCGGAATCTTTTTAATAAGGTTATCTATTTCGGTAAACTGAGCATCGATAACCTTTTGTTTGCTGTCAGCAACTTGTGCTGCACGCACAAAAACACCAAGCAACTGCTTATTTGCCTGAATCAGGTTGAGTGCATTATCCCCCGATTCGATGAAACCGTTCGCTGTGTTAACAACCAGAAATGAATTATTCTCCCAGGTAATGCCGTAAGGAAGGAACTGCTCCAAGATTGCCTGATCTTTAAATAAACTGTTCAATATTTTTGACAGTGCGCCCCCCATTGCCATGCCTGGTCCCCAGCTAAGTCTTGCTCCGTCGTAAGCATTAATTGCTCCTGACCCTCCCTCAGTCTCCATAAGTTCTGCCCAAATGGCTCGACGGAGCTTGTCGTTCCCCTCGTTCCCCATTGTTGCAAACGCAGTCGGTTGAGCTTTACCAGGAGCCTGGGGGTCACCATACATGTAGCCGTATTTTCCTTTATATGATCCGAATGTGAACATCTTTGTCTCAATGGTATCTCGGTTGTCTTTGATGGCTTTTACAACACACTTCTGCTTATCTGTCAAATTGGCCATCACTGCCTTAGTATTTTCGAGTTTTGGATCTCTGGCTATGTTCCTGTTCTTGGCAATATCCTGATCAGTAACCTGAATCACCTTAATCTCCTGACTAGCTCCCCGGTTTGCTACATCTAGAAGCTCACGCCATGCTTTTACTTCATCTGGTTTCGCTGTGCAGGATTGGGATAATGTTAGGTCAATATCATCCGGCTTAGAACCTTTATCAACTAAACTTCCAGTAGATCGGGAAAATAATATGGATTTTCCCACAAATGGCTTCAATGGCATTGCGGTTCCTCCACCTGCGTTTACTGTAGGTGTGTAGTAAGCAACAACCTCAGAGAGCTTATGATCAGAACGCGCTTTTATGCGACCCAACTCTTGGTTTCCGTCTACTGTATGCATTGCACCAGAGGCAGGCTCTGTCGAAACTACAATAAAGTGATGTTGTTTTGCAGAAATTGCAGCTATGTCACCTGGTCGGATAGATGCCTCGAAAGCAGATCGCGAGTTTTTGAAAGCTTGGTCATAAGGCCAAAATTTCTTAACCGAACTGCCTGTCAGCCCAACGCCCCAACTCCAGGTTGTATTCACTCCTGCTAGTTGGTAGGAGTAGGTAGCAAATATGCCACACCAGTCCGTATTTCCAGGTCTCCAACTCTTGAGTAGTTCGGACTGATTCCACTGTTTGTTAGCTCCTTCCTGATAGATAGTACCTAGATGCTGCCAGCCATAAGGTTCTAGTTTGTTCGGCTTCTCTAGGGATGGTATTTGCTGTCCATAGTCAATCTTTCCAATCTGACTCTGTGCTGCTGTAACAATTGTTTCTCCAACGCCATTGGCTGTAGTAGATTCAGTCAGCATTCCAATTTCAGTTTGCGATAGCTCTTCTTCTACCTGTGCCACTCCAGGAGTTTCTGTCTCATGAGTTGGAGAGAAACTAGAAATTTTAGCAAAGGTGTTCAGACCAACCTTACCATCAACATCAAGTCCGTTTTTAGCTTGCCAGCTGGCAATTGCTAGAACAGTGTTTGAGCCAATTATTCCATCATCTTTTGCACCAACAGTACGCTGTATTTGCTTAATAGCCTCGACACTATATCGCCGTTCTCTGTTATATACAATTGCATATTGAACTTGTGTTTCTGTTAGCTGAATTGCCTCTGCTTCAGCTGACCTTTGTATGTTGTTTTCATCTAGCTTACGCTGAAGTTGTGCTCCACCCGTCTGCTGCACCACATGAGT
>DNXU01000028.1:27783-31554 GCA_003505715.1 Cyanobacteria bacterium UBA8803
GCCCCGTCGTAAACGCCCGAGCCGAAAGCGAGCGATTCAAAACATCCGAGTTAGTATCTGTATGCACCCTCACCCGACTAAAATCCGCACCAAAGGCACCCTCCATGGGTTCCCGAACAGATTCATCAAGCGATCGCCCCCCACCTCTTGCCTGCTGTATCCCTGCTTCTACATCCTGAGTTACAGCCATTCCCTCACCACTGCCACTCTCGCTGTGACGCATTACTGTTATATTTAGTTGTGACGCGCCCTCTACCTCAGACTGACGTTGCACAGATGGCTCACTTACTGGCGCATTAATCTTCTCCACCACCTGACGCGCTACAGCATCAGCCTCTTGCTCATACTTATCCCCAGCTTGTCCTACAGTTAGCTTGGCTTGGACAGGTTCCTTCTCCTCTTCTGGCAATTGAGACGCACAATCATCACACAGGGGCTGAATCTTCCCTTCCCCTAACTCCCCAACTATGCTGTCTTCTGCCTCTACCTCTTCTTGGGAAGTATCTGCTTCTGCTTGTATCTGTTGGGATTGATTGGTTAAAGCACTTCTCATCACAGGATAATCGAGGGGACGCCCAGAAACAGGTTGGGGTGTAGTGATGGGTAGCGGCTGTGCTGACAACCAATTCCCTGGAGGTTGGGGAGAAACTGTTAGTGGCTGCTGGTAGAAATCTGGTGCTTGCTGCTCTTCCTGACGCTGAATTGTGGGTTGCTCAGTTGATATCTCTTCTTCTGGGGATACTGCTTCTGCCTGATTCTGCGCAGCATTTTCTAACATCCTCATCAAAGGATTATTCGTCATCCAGTCAGTAGATATAGGTGTGAAGGTTGGCATCTCCTGGGGTGCTTTACTAGGTAAGGGCTGACTCTTAAACGCCTGTGGCCCAAACTTAGAGGCTTTCTTCTGAACTTGGGGACTCCAGGAAGAACTTGGCTTTTTCACCTGCTCGTACATATCCCACCTCAGATAAGTATCAGGAATGATTGGAAAAAATTACTCTTCATATTAGATGGAAAAGGGCGGCACTCCTCTAAATCAACACCAAACTTTACTTGCTGCCATAGTAGAAAAACTATGTCTCGATAAGTCTGTCACAATAGAAAATTATCACGGGATATTCTTAGCTTCCCATGACAGAAACTGTTACTCGCATCGAATTACCCCCTCCTTTCCCCGACCACACTCAGTTACCAGAGTCGGATGGTACTTTTGTGAAAAACTTTCAGGAGCATCCCCAAAGCATTATTCTCACTGATTCCATCGGCCCAGTTTTACAACAGTTACATCCCGATGGGCACTACGCTATTGGGCAAGACTGCGGTATCTACTGGCGAGAAACCGATCCCCCTGAAAAAGGAGCTGAAGCTCCTGATTGGTTCTATGTGCCCCATGTACCTCCTCTGGTTGACGGTCAAATTCGCCGTTCCTATGTGCTGTGGCGGGAGTTCATGGCACCTTTGATTGCATTGGAATTTGCTAGTGGGAATGGTGCAGAAGAACGCGATCGCACTCCCTTATCCTTTGCTCAGACAGGGGAGGTAACTAAGCCTGGAAAATTTTGGGTATACGAGCGGATTATACGCATTCCTTATTATGGCATTTACCAAGTCAGTAACGGCTCTTTAGAAGTTTATCGGTTGATTGATGGCTCTTACCAACAACTAGCACCAAACGAACGAGGTCATTATGCGATCGCACCATTGGCAGTGGAGTTAGGATTGTGGCAGGGTAGTTATCAAAACCAAACCCAGCTATGGTTGCGGTGGTGGGATGAACAGGGTAATTTGTTGCTGATTGGTTCAGAAAGAGCCGAACTGGCACAACAACGAGCCGAACAAGAACGCCAACGCGCTGAACAAGAACGCCAACGCGCTGAACAAGAACGAGCCAAAGCTGAACGTATAGAACAAGCACAAAAGGATGCCATACCCCGCTTGTTGGCAATGGGGTTGAGCGTTGAACAGGTAGCAGAGGTGCTGAGCTTGACGGTAGAGGAAGTCCAGCAGATTGAACAACCTTGAAAGCTACTCCAACAGAGGAATAAGCAAGAGTTCTCAGAACTTGAGCCTCCATTAGTATTTCGCATAATGGGAACCACAAAGACACAAAGGACACGAAGGTTAATTGTTGACGAGGCGTTTGATGCCTTGTTTGAGGATGGGGACGTTGAAGTTGATCAGGAGTCCAAGCCAGCGTTTTTTGAGCTTGAGGTAGGTGAGCAGTTGGGCATCGTGGATGGGTTGTAGGCTTTCCACCGTTTTGAGTTCGACGATGACTAAATCTTCAACCAGTAGATCTAAACGATAACCGCAATCCAGATGGATGCCCTTGTAAATCCCAGGTTGTGGCACCTGACTCTCCACTCACAACCCCTGTTGGGTTAACTCATACTTCAAACACGCTTCATAGGCTGACTCCAACAACCCCGACCCCAACTCTTGATGTACCGCGATCGCGGCTCCAATAATCACATTCGATAACCGATTGGCTTCCTCTCGACTCATCCTTCGTGTCCTTTGTGTCTTTGTGGTTTTCATCAAAGTAGCTCGGTTATAAGGGTATGAGCCAAACTTCATCAAGTCTTAATAAAATAGGGGGTGACACCCCTCACCCCTGAGTGTCATACTAAGACTATTAGATGCACCCTGATAATCGAGAGAGTCACGAATGCGACTCTCTATTTTTTTGCCAGGTTTTAAAGATCCGTAAAGATCCCATTTGCGAGACGATAACTCTTTCGTTAGCTTTGATAAAGTCCATCAGAGACGAACTACTGCGAGGACGCATCGATACCCTGATTATTCAACAACTCTGGGTATTAGTTGTTGAATGCAAATCAACCATCGCCTTCTCCTTATAATAGGTAAAGGTTGGGGGCCGAGGGGCAAAAGGCATTTTAAACTCCCTTATGTGCCACCAAAAACCCCGCAACAGTCCGATTAAATGCCTCAGGCTCTACCAAAAACGGCCAATGATTGCCGGGAACTTTGCAGATCTGTAAGTTTTTCAGGTAAGTTTTGTAAGGTTTAAGCTGCCAATCCATACGATTGACCCCTTTTTCTGGCTGCACGAACAGGGTAGGGATATCGATAGGCACAGTAAATCCTGCTACTCCCATCACATCATCAAAAATACCATCGCGGGCCGCTACAGTAAACTTGCTACCCCAACGACCATCAGATTTTTCCTCAATGCCAGCTTGAAACACTTTTTGCTGCAAAGGACTCCAGCCCTTATATTGCTTTAACTGACGCGCTTGGGCTTCAGCGACTTCATAACTAACAAAAGGCCCCATGGCTTTGAGAAAGGGCAAGACGCCGTATAACAAAGGAAACGTCACCTTCAGCAGGCTGGATATTTTCCAGATGAAAATCGGATCGACCAGAACCATACTCCGCAACCGTTCTGGATGCTGCCTCGCCCAAATCAGTGCTAATTTGCCCGTCCAAGAGTGACCGACAACATGAGCAGATGACCATCCCAAATACTCCATCAAAGCTTCTAGATCTGCGATCGCATCGGCAAAAGTATAATTCCCCTCAGGCTTGCTACTTTCGCCATGACCCCGCATATCCGGAGCAACAATATGGTAGCGATCGGCCAAATCGTCTCCTAAGCTTGACCAAACTAAAGCATGGTCAGCTAAACCATGCAATAGCAGTAAAGGTTCATCTCCTTGGTGCCACTCCAGGTAAGACAGTTGCAGGCTAGGTAAAGTTAGGGTTTGACGTTGGTAGTTCATTATTGGTGGTTGGTTGTTGGTTGTTGGT
>DNXU01000028.1:31635-33071 GCA_003505715.1 Cyanobacteria bacterium UBA8803
TGGTTGGTGGTTGGTGGTTGTGGTCGATCGTTACCAAAAATCCATGAACCATGAACCATGAACCATTTAGCTATGATTAAATGAGCGATCGCAATAAAGCTTTACATAATGACCTACTACATTGCTCCCCGCTTCCGGGATAAGCTAGCAGTTCACATCACTAAAAACTTCCTCGATCTCCCAAATGTCCGCGTCCCTCTGATTCTGGGCATTCATGGGCGTAAGGGTGAGGGTAAGTCTTTTCAATGCGAGTTAGTCTTCGAGCAAATGGGGGTGGGAGTTGTCCATATTTCTGGAGGGGAATTGGAAAGTCCAGATGCTGGCGATCCGGCCCGTCTGATCCGCCTGCGCTATCGGGAAGCTGCCGAGATGATCCGGGTGCAAGGTCGGATGTGTATTTTGATGATTAATGATTTAGATGCTGGAGCGGGACGGTTCGATCGCGGCACGCAATATACAGTGAATACTCAGCTGGTGAATGCCACGTTGATGAATATTGCCGATCAGCCAACGGACGTGCAACTCCCCGGCAGTTACGATGCCACTCCCCTGCATCGCGTGCCAATTATCGTTACAGGCAATGACTTTTCCACTCTCTATGCTCCCCTAATTCGCGATGGTCGGATGGAAAAATTTTACTGGGAACCCGACCGTGACGACCGCATTGGTATTGCTAGTGGTATTTTTGCCGAAGATGGTTTATCTGGTAACGAGATCGAACAGTTGGTGGATAACTTTCCCAATCAATCTATTGATTTCTTCAGTGCCTTGCGATCGCGGGTTTACGACGAACAAATCCTCCAGTTCATCCACGAGGTTGGGATCGAGCGAATTTCCTTCCGGATCGTCAAGAGTACAGAAGTGCCACCCACCTTTGCAAAGCCCAATTTTACCCTCTTTCGCTTAATTGAATTCGGGCACCTGATGATGGGCGAACAACAGCGAGTGGAAACCAGGGGACTGGTGAGGGAGTACAATAAAGCCCTGCGCGAGACGGAGTTAGTACTTGGTGATGATACTGCCACCTCATCCAGCCAGCCAGAAAACCCTCAGGAAATCGCCCATACTCCCCTCGTAAAAAATGGCGTTAAGGAAGTCCATAATGGCGGGATGCGCCATGAGTCCCTAGCGAACCTTCCCTTAGATTCAGAAACCCAGGCACAGATTCGCGAACTTTTAGGCCAAGGGTATTCCCTGAGTATAGAACATGGCAATGAGCGTCGAGTCCGGAGTAATGCCTGGGCCAATGGGGGTACGCTACAGGGTAATGAGGCGTCGGTAGCGATCGCTGATTTGGCAGAACGCCTCACCCAGCATCAAGGCGAGTACGTGCGCCTAATTGGGATCGATCCTAAAGCCAAAAGGCGGGTTCTGGAAAAGATTATTCAACGACCTTAAAAGAAGAGGGGTGTGGGGGTGTGAGGGTGTGAGGGTGT
>DNXU01000478.1 GCA_003505715.1 Cyanobacteria bacterium UBA8803
CCATCACCCCCTCACCCCATCACTCCCTCACCCCCTTACAAATTTACTGGGTTGGGCTATCCAATACGCTACCCTTGCTACCTGTTATACCAGCCATACTGGGAACGCTGCCTGGGCCTGCTTCCTTAAGAAATCCACTGTAGGCTTCCATGCCGTGTTCGCCAATATCCAAGCCTTCGAGTTCCTCCTCTGGAGTGACGCGGATGCCTAGGGTGTACTTGAGGGCAAGCCAAAAAATAGTGCTGAGGGCAACCGTGATTCCTCCTACAGCTAGAATACCGATCAGCTGGGGAATTAGTTGGGTTACACCACCCCCAAAGAATAACCCGGCAGCTGGGCCTGCTGTATATAACGGAGTCTCTCCCCGCAGGGCAACATTGGGACCAATGCTAAACAAACCTACACAAAGGGTGCCCCAGACACCACAAACCAGGTGAACTGAGGTCGCACCAACGGGGTCATCAATCTTAATTCTGTCAAAGAAGGTAACTGCAAAAACTACCAGAATGCCTGCCACAATGCCAATGATGGCAGAGGAGGGAACGTTGATGAAAGCACAGGGAGCCGTAACTGCAACTAAACCTGCCAGGATACCGTTGATCACCATGGACAGATCCGGCTTACCGAGATACAACCAAGCTAAGATTGTCGCAGTAGCACCACCAAAGGCTCCTGCGGTATTGGTTGTGATAGCGATGTGAGCGATCGCATTAGGATCGGCTGCCATGGTTGAGCCGGGGTTAAACCCAAACCATCCTAACCACAGAATCAAGCACCCTAACGTCGCGATGCTCATATTGTGACCGGGCAGTGCCGTGATTTGACCATCTTGATATTTCCCCAGACGCGGTCCGAGAAATGCTGCCCCCATTAATGCTGCCCACCCACCAACGGAGTGGACTACAGTAGAACCGGCAAAATCAAAGAATCCTAATTTAGCCAGCCAGCCACCGCCCCAGATCCAATGTCCCGTAATTGGATAGGCAATCCCTACTAGTAAGAGACTGAAAATTAGGAAGTCAAGAAACTTAATCCGTTCAGCCACAGCACCGGAAACAATTGTGGCGGCTGTGCCAGCAAACACTAACTGGAAGAAAAACTTAGCCAGCAGGGGTACTCCCGTCCAATTGAGCGAGCTAAAAATTCCCTGGTAAGCATCTCCGGTGGCAGGACTGTTATCTAGTCCGCTCAAAAAGAACCCGCCACTGTTGCCAATAAAACCATTGCCATTGCTGAACATCAAGCCAAAGCCAATCGCCCAGAATGCTATAGTAGATAGCGCAAACACGATCAAGTTCTTGGCCAGAACATTGACCGCGTTCTTCTGGCGGCAAAATCCCGTTTCTAACATGCAAAAGCCAGCATTCATAAAGAACACTAGCATTCCTGCAATCATGACCCACATGGTATCTAGACCTACCTTGAGGTCAGCCGTCGATGGCCCTTCAGCAGCTGCATCCTGAGCTACAGCTGCCACATTCCATAGCAACAAAATAATTGCTGTCAGGGGAATGCAGGCTTTCCAGCTCCCCGACAAATCACTAATTGATGTTTTTAGCTGATTAAAGGATAGGGCAAGCCCAAATAATTTAGTTTGGCGATTACTCAACAATCGCCTATTTTTCCTGCTCGACCTTATCGTCTCGAAACTCTTCTCGAACTCTCGTTTAGGCATCTTCGTGAACTTTCCTTGATCTTTGGAACACATGGCAACGTTTTTTCTTTGAACCTGTAAATTCAGTTATTTGATTTGAAGGGAGAAGTATCTCTTTACTTTGGGGAATCCTTTTAAGAGAACTCGGCTCCGATTTACAGGTTCAAAGAACCTACAGCTAGCTACCGTAAAAACACCTGCTTTCTGGAATGGCAAGGTTAGGTAAGCCAACTTTTAATGTCTTAAACAAGACCCTACAAACAAGTGGCTCTGTCGTCAACATGTTAAATTTCTTTTAAGAGAACATTAGTTGTCTATTCAGAATTTTTGATTCTTAAATTTTTTCAATTGACGTTTCTGTATCAAGCTATACTTTTACTGCATACATCATCCTTGGGATAGGTATTGTTGGTAGCCCAACTTATCCAGCAATTCTTGCTTCTGACTCACCGATTGGGCTAAATCTTGGCGATACTGTTGAACTTGCTCGAGTAATTCCCGATTGTGAGACGCTAAAATTTGCACCGCTAACAAACCGGCGTTTTTAGCATTACCAATTGCCACAGTAGCAACCGGAATTCCTCCCGGCATTTGTACGATAGAGTACAAAGAATCAACACCCTGTAAATAGCGACTGGGTACTGGCACCCCAATCACTGGTAAAGGAGTCAGTGCTGCCACCATACCCGGTAAATGGGCAGCTCCCCCTGCACCAGCAATAATCACCTTGAGTCCGCGCTGATGCGCCGCTTTGGCGTATTCTACCATCCGTTCCGGGGTACGGTGAGCAGAAACAATGGCCACTTCACAGGGAACGCCGAATTCTTCACAAACGGCGATCGCCTCCTGCATGGTGGGCAAATCAGAATCGCTGCCCATGATAATACCAACTAAGGGGTTGTCATTGGTAATTGGTGATTGGTAATTGGTCATTGGTAATTGGCGATTGGTAATTATGAACAAACAACAAACAACAAACAACAAACAACAAACAACAAACAAACAACAAAAAATTATTATCAATGCCAGAGTGCCCGGTTATCAAGGTTTGCAGCAGATCCAGATTGACGAGGCGGGTAAGATTATGGAGATCACGCCGATAGCCCCAGTCAAACAGGACGACTGCCAGCTTGATGTGGCAGGGGATTGGGTTTCGCTAGGAGGTGTTGATTTGCAGATTAATGGAGCGCTAGGCTTAGCATTTCCCGATTTGAGTCCGCCAGATGGCGAAAGGCTACATAAAATTGGCCAATTCTTATGGAATCAGGGAATTGATGCATTTTTACCCACCCTGGTGACTACCTCCATTGAGAAGATAGGGCAAGCCCTGTCAGTTATCGCTGATTTTTTAGCCTCAAGCTCACAAGAGGGAGCGATCGCTAAAATTTGGGGCGTACATTTAGAAGGCCCCTTTTTGCATCCCCAAAAGCGCGGCGCACATCCTGCCGAATATCTATTACCACTTACGCTAGAAAATGTCAAGCGAGTATTAGGGAATTATGGCAATCTAGTCAAAGTAATGACTCTAGCACCGGAGTTAGACCCAACTGGGGAAGCGATCGCTTATTTAAATTCCCTAGGAATTACCATCAGCCTAGGCCACTCCCAAGCAACTGCTGCCCAAGCCGAAGCCGCCTTTGCTCTAGGAGCATCAATGGTAACCCATGCTTTTAATGCCATGCCGGGACTGCACCACCGACAGCCAGGATTACTAGGCGCAGCCATAACCCATCCCAACGTCCGCTGCGGTCTGATTGCCGACGGCAAACACATCTGTCCGACCATGCTCCAGATTCTACTACGAGCCAGCAGTCATGAGGAAGGACTGTTCCTAGTCAGCGATGCCCTAGCACCGTTAGGACTACCGGACGGGATTTATCCCTGGGACACTCGCCAAATAGAAGTAAAACAAGGTACAGCTCAACTACCAGACGGCACCCTAGCAGGGACAACATTACCCTTATTAGCAGGAGTGCAGAATTTAGTAGAGTGGGGGATTTGTAGCGTAGAAAGCGCGATCGCCCTAGCCACCGAATCTCCCCGGAAAGCGATCAGCTTACCAGGAATTACCCCCAACCAACCCGCTCAACTATTACGCTGGCACTGGGATAAAGCGACCTCAAAACTAACCTGGCAGCGGATTTAGCTTAAATCGCGATTCATCCCACACTGCCCTAACGGGTCAGATGTGGGATGAATCGCGGGGAGGGCGGAGGTACGGAGTTGACCAATCCCTCTAGCTCTCAGGTTGGTCTTGATTTTCTATATATTTTCGTAGGGTAGAGATAGTAACCCCACCGCAACTAGCAACAAAATAAGAGCCATTCCAAAAAACGTCTTTCCAGTAGAAAGAGGCTAAGTAATCAGCAAATTCTTGCCGAAGTTTGCGGGATGTTACAGACTTAAGATTATTGACTAAGCTGCTGAGAGCTAGATCAGGATGGTATTGGAAGAGTGCATGAACATGGTCGGCTTCTCCGTTAAACTCAATAAGTTTACAATCCCATTTACCTAGTAATTCTTCAAGGATTTCATGTAATCGATTAAGCATTTCTGAGTTGAAGACTTTACGACGGTATTTGGTCGTCAAAACCAAATGAACTTTAAGGTCACTGACTGACCTACCTTTACTTACAAAATCTTTTTTCATATAACTTCCGGAATCTGTGCTATAATCAGTGTATCCTAAAATTAATACACCTATAAACAAGGAGGTGATTAAAGTGCTGAAGGCGGTTAAGGTGCGGCTTTATCCAACGCCAGAACAGGAATTGATGCTAGCGAAGTCATTTGGGTGTGCTAGATGGTATTGGAATTTCTCTCTCAACGCCTGCATTCAGCACTATCAAGAAACTGGAAAGGCTTTAAAGCTGGCAACTTACAAAGGGATGTTACCCCGACTAAAGAAAGAATTTCCTTGGTTGAAAGAGGATTGCTACTCTGCTGTATTGCAGTGCGTAGCTATCAATCTCAATAAAGCTTATACGAACTTCTTTCAGGGTAAAGCCAAGGAACCTAGATTCAAGTCAAAGCAAGGCAAACAGTCAATTCAGTACCCTCAAAACGTCACCGTTGATGGGCATAAACTTGTTGTTCCCAAAATCGGTGAAATCAAAGCAGTACTTCACCGTGAAATTGCTGGGACAATCAAGACGGTAACAATCAGCAAGAGTCCATCAGACAAGTATTTTGCCTCTATCTTATGTGAGGTAGAAGACTCTCGTGATGCCAGTATTGGAGATAAGATTCTAGGTATCGATTTAGGGATCAAAGACTTTGCTATTGTTCATGATGGCCAAGAATTGAATAAGTACTCAAACCCCACACACCTCAAACGTCACGAGAAAAATCTGGCTAGGAAACAACAAAAACTGGCTCGTAAAACTAAGGGGAGTAAAACTAGGGAAAGATACAGAAAATTTGTAGCTAAGGTTCACGAGAGAGTATCAAATACCCGCCAAGATTTCTTGCATAAACTCAGCAGGAAATTGGTAGACGAAAGCCAAGTCATTGTTGTAGAAAATCTCAATGTTAAAGGGTTGGTGCGGAACCGTAAGCTATCAAAGGCAATATCCGATGGTGGGTGGGGAATATTTGTCAATTTCCTTGCGTACAAGCTAGAACGCAAGGAAGGTAAACTCGTAGAAATTGACAGATTTTTTCCTAGTTCTAAAAAATGTTCGTGTTGTGGTCATGTTGTCGATGAATTACCACTTGATATAAGAGAGTGGGATTGCCCTTCTTGTGGTACTCATCATGACCGTGATGGCAATGCTGCATTGAAGTGCGATTCGTTCAGTCGAAA
>DNXU01000476.1:0-5147 GCA_003505715.1 Cyanobacteria bacterium UBA8803
CATCCCTCACCCCTCACCCCTCAGTACAGCAAAGCAGATTTTGATTGAGTCTCGTGTTCGACTTCAAATACATGGGCATAGAGATTGGCAATGATTTGCTTGCCTTCTTGGGTTAACTTCAAATGCTCTAGGGCGTTTGCGATGTAGGGATAGACTACTTTCCAATAAAATTTCGGGTAGTTCAGCCGTACCTCATCGGGATGGCGATAACCCAATTGCTGATTCACACCAATCTCTTCAAACTCGTAGAATAAAGCGACTGTCTTTTCCAAGTAGCGCGGATCGCTTAGTTGACCGATGAGATCGGCAGCTCTTACCAAACCTGGATAATTGGTGGTATCTTGGTGATCGGAGTCTAAAGGCACGGGGAAGCGAGTCAGTTCAATATTTTCCTTGATGGTTTGGGCATCCATCAGTTTGTGACCACCGAATCGCTCTTGGATAAAGAGTTTACCCCGATCGACGTGATAAGGGGTCAGACCTGCATCTGTGGAGCCAATTGGGAGTGTAATTGTCATGTTATCCTTCCCAGTGGCATACACTCTCAAAGCAATCCGATCTTGGCGACAAACTCCCTTAACATATCCAATATCGTGACAAAGTAAGGAAATTACGCAGTGCAGCCAGTCCTCACAGGACACTCCACCCTCACGGATATGCTTGCCCCGCAATATTTCTTGTCCCACTAGCGTCACGAAGATAGTGTGTTCGACGTTGTGATACAAGGCATTACTATTGGCAATATTTTCCAAGGCCATGTTCCCTGCCCAGCTGAGGATTTCAGCATAGTCTGGCTTCAGGCCACCATAAACCGAGTAGTATGCTGTCTTGAGTTCTAGCACAAAAGCATCAATCAGGAGTTTGCTGGGATTAAACATCGATAGCCCGAGTTGCTCTTTACTGCTCTTTACAATAATCTAAACAGTTAAGCAGATTGCAGCACAGACTGTAGTCAATTGACAGACAGCATTCTAAGGAGAACGTTTTATCTACTCAACCCGTCCCAAAGCTGGCATGGCCTGCCCATGGCAAAGGCCATATCCCATGCCCCATACCTTATGCCCCAAAATCGTTATACTCAAATTGGTAAAATCTTAGATAATTACCAGAGTCTTCAGCACAAAAATCCAAATTTTTTCGCTGAAACGGTATAATATTTACTTTTGCATTCTACGCGACTATCCAAAGGAGCTAGATTTTGGCAAAATTGGTCAAATAACTTTCCTATCATAGCGTTTTGCTAAAACGTTGAATTTATGCGACGACATAATCAACCTCTGCGCTTGCAACTGAACCACTATCGCTCCTATATTGCCATTTCTTATGAGGATATCGAAGTCGGATTTTGTACTCCAGAATTTGCCGCGAAAATTGTTGAAACGTTTAACGAACACGAGAAGCTTCACGAAGAGAATGAGACAATATATAAAGCATTAAAAATGGCTTGTTTGGACTTACTCAGACAGGCAGGTGGTAACGTTAACCAGCTAAATAAGCGGATGAAGCACTATATGGATAGTGCTAAGCGCCCCGATCATGGAACTCGTGCTATTGCTTTGTTACTTCGGGAAAGACAGCAGGAATTGGATGTCAGCAATCGAGAATTCGTTCGTTTCTGCTATTCTTACAAATTGACACCTCAAGAACTCAAAGATATTTTCGAGGGCAAAGATGTTGCTGACAACCAATTAAGATCCCTGTCTCGAATCCTGGGCAAATCTATTGATGAGTTAATCGAGATACGAGATGGCTTCAGCGATAGCGAGATGCACAGTCTAGCGCGAATTCTAGGTACATCTAATGAGGAGCTTGCTCAGCTATTTAAAAACTAAACGACTTTGTTTAAAATCCTACGCTTTGTATAACAAGGGAATGGGGAATAGGGAATATACACAGCTTAATAGTTCTCTATTTTGGATTTCCGATCAAATATGATACATTTCACGACACAGGGCGGAAAACCATAAAAAATTCCCTATTCCTTGTCCTTATTTCCTAACTCATGACTCCTGGTAGAACCACACCTACTTGGTTGTTGAAAATCTCCATATCCCGTTGATCGTTTTCATCAAAACTTGCTTTGAAATAGTCAGGAACGGAGGGCCACTCAGCTGGGTCATACTCGGTAAAATCGCTAGGCGTGCGTTTGTTAACTAATTGAGTTACAGCTAATAACTCGCCATCACAACTCAAAACAGGCATACAGAGTAGGCTGCAAGTGCGATAATGGGTTTTTTCGTCAGTTTTTCGAGCCATATAGGAGTCGGGATGGTCGTATAGGTCAAAGGGAATATTCAAAGGTTGACCTGATTGAGCCACCTGACCAGCAAAGCCTTCTCCCAACGGGACTCGCGTTTCTATCAAAGTGCCATCCGCTTGCGGAATTTTCGTCCACAATTCATTGGTTTTATAATCGATCAACCAAAGGGTAGTGCGGTCAGCATTGGTGAGTTCTTTTGCTGCCTGCATCACCGTTTGGATCACGTCTTCGGTATTCCCGCTGTTCTGGCTAACTAAGCTAATAGCTTTGTAGAGAGGATCGATCGCTTGCCGTTGCTCTTGAATGGTACGAATTTCTCTATGGAATACCTGACAGCCTTGCAGAATTGGCAGAATTGCGCTATTCCGTTCCCGTAATTTATCAGCGTCTGCTTGGGTAAACCCAATCGGGTCAATGTGTTCTGCAACAGAACCGCCGGGACTAATCGGAGACTGCAATTTATTAAAAGAGCGGATAATCGCTACTACATTTCCTTTGCGATCTACTATAGGAAATAGTAAGAGATTATAAATGTTATTAAGTGCCGTTTGGTCGAGTCCGATATAGACTAAAATATCGTTCAATCTACTCGGTTTATTACTGGCTTTTATAGAACGAGATTCGACAATTTTACTGGCAATTCCTAGGGTGCCAGAAATTCTAATCTCTTTAGCATCACTCCCTGCCTCATCTACAACCAAAGACCAAAATTCAGTTTCTTCAGCATCCATTAGAAAAATAGTTGTCTGTTCGGCTCCTAATAATTTACCAATGGATGTCTTAATAAAGCTCAGCATATAGTAGAGAGCATTGTACAGGGCTTCATCACTCTGCTCGACTACCGAATTACCGAGAATTGCTAAGGTATTATAAACTGCTTCTTTTGGCTCAATTTGCGCGAGCTTCTTCAAGGTCTCATGAGTCTTCACGAACTGGAGAATGACTCCCACTCGCTCGTTGAAAACCTGCATACACTGTCGATCGTTGCGGTCAAAGCTAGCCTTAAAGTAGTCGGGAACTGTAGGCCAGTCATCGCGGTTATATTCAGGATGCTCGCCCGGTTTGCGCTTGTTGATTAATTGAGTAACGCCTAACAGCTCACCATCCGGACTCACGACGGGCATACAGAGTATGCTACAAGTACGATAACGGGTTTGCTCGTCGGTTTTTTTGGCATTCTCCGCACTGGGGTGATTGTATAAGTCGAAGGGGATAATCATCGGCTCTTGAGATTGAGCTACTTGACCTACAAAACCAACCCCTACCCCACATCGCACTTCCCCTCTGCCAGGAAGTTCCGTCCACAAGTCCCCCCGATCGTTATCGACTAACCATAAGGTACTGCGGTCGGCGTTCATTAATTTCTTAGCGGTATTCATCACCCGCTGTAGAATGGCTTTGGTATCTAAATTGATCTGGTCAAGAGAGCGCGTAGCTTCAGCCAGTGCCGCAGTTGCCCGCAGCTTTTTCATGACCTTGTAACAAGACTGGCAGCTTTCTAAAATCCGCCGAATTGGAACGACGCATTTAGCCAATCGTTCTAGATCTAGGGTGGTAAATCCTTTAGGCTTATTTCTCGATTGGCTCTCATTGGCTAAGCCTTCAGATTGCGGTAGCTTGTTGAGTAACTGAATTACCGCGATGAGTTCCTTGCTTTCACTCAAAAGTGGAAAAGCCAAGATATTTTGAGTATGGTAATTATATTTGCGATCAAATTCCTTGACGAGGGTGGCACGAGGATCTTGGTAGACATTTTCCGCAATATGGATCACCTTCTTCGTCTGGGCAACTTGTCCAGCAATTCCTTCCCCAACTCGTACCTGAATATCCAGGAATTCACCCTCTTCATTTTCAGCAACCAGCGACCACAGCTCTGTCTTATCCTCATTTAACAGAAAAATCGTAGCGCGGTCTGCACCCAGCAATTCTCCAACTTTCGAGGTGACATCCCGCAACACCTCATAAAGGGTTTGAGCTGAACCTTGATCCTCGGTTTCGTTCTCTACTTTAGATAAAATCTCCACTTGAGAGACAAGGAGCTTTCTTTCTAAGTCAGATAGCGTTTTGAGAAATTCCGTATCGCTGGGGTCGAGTTCAGCTTGTATGCTTTTTAAGGCATTTTCTATCCAAATTTGGTTGAATATAGATTCATAAATTCGATTGTGAACCCTTAACTTGCCCTGCTGCTTGATCACTAAACCTAACAGGCGCAGTTCCCGCTGCTCCGAACTTTCATTAACGATCGCTTCACCCTGTTGCAAAATGCGCCGATACAGCTTCAAGAGCCTGATGCTACGATGCTTTTGGTTGATCAGGCGATCGCGTATTGTCCGCAAATGCACCAACTCCGGCTGGTTTTCCCAGTTTTCCAGCCAGTGCGATCGCACTAAGTTCTCCAACCATTCCGCTTCCGCTCCTAGAGAGGGCGATCCCTCAGCCTCAACGATCAGTTTGAATAACTGCTGGGTGAGAAAGGGTTGTCCTCCTGTCCACTTCAACACCTCTACGAGCAGTCGTTTGTAATTTTGAGATTTTTCTTTTAACCCCCTAGCCAGCAGTAATCCGCTCTCTGCTCCTTCTTCGTGACGTAATTGTTTGGATGAATTTGTGACCATAATGCAACCTGGTTATCAAAGCCTTGGATCTGGATGTTTGTTTAGATGTTTGTTGGCGCTGCGGCAGCCCCCAGTCACTTCCTATAGCCGACTTAACCCTGAAAACGATTGTAAACCTTATTTATTGACAAAAGGATAAAAGTATGATTATTGAAAATGAGGGCGTTTCTGATAAAAAGCTCTGGGGATCGATTAAAAAAGCTTTCTTTGATTTTATTCTCCAAAACGGCGTAAATGAAATAGAGGGATGAGGGATGAGGGATGAGGGATGA
>DNXU01000476.1:5413-6776 GCA_003505715.1 Cyanobacteria bacterium UBA8803
GCATATTTACTCATCGGCGATGGTAAGGTGTATCCAAGTCGATGGCAGGGCCTTTAGGAACAATGCGAGTTGGATTGATGTGAGGGTGACTCTTATAATAATGTTGCTTAATATGATTTAGATTGCAAGTTTCCTTGACTCCGGGCTGTTGGTAGAGTTCTTTGAGGTAGTTCCACAGATTGGGATAATCAAAGATCCGCTGCCAATTACACTTGAAATGCACGTAGTAAACCAGATCGAAGCGCAAGAGCGTTGTAAACATGCACCAATCAGCTTCCGTCAGGCGATCGCCGCACAGGTAACGCTGCTTTGCTAGAACTGATTCCCAATGCTCCAGTGCCTCAAACAATTCCGTAACCGCCTCGTCATAGGCACTTTGAGTCGTAGCAAATCCCGCCCGGTATACGCCATTGTTGATTGGTTGGTAGATAGCCTCAATAGTGCGATCAATTTCTGCCCGCAGTTCCTCAGGATAGAAGCTGACTTGGGACTGAGCGATCGCCTCAAACTCCGTGTCGAACATCCGGATAATCTCGCGGGATTCGTTATTCACAATTGTGCCCGTTTCCTTATCCCACAAAACTGGCACCGTCACCCGTCCCGTGCAGTTGGGGTCAGCTTTGATATAAATTTCCCGCAAATAGCTAGCGCCGTTGACAGTATCGGGGATGCAACCGGGAGCATCGGAGAATTCCCATCCCTCCTCATCCATAAACGGGTCAACAATAGAAATCCCAATCGCCTCTTGCAAACCCTTCAATTGCCGCATAATGAGAGTGCGATGCGCCCAAGGGCAGGCAAAAGACACATAGAGATGATAGCGTCCTGACTCCGGTGCAAAATCTGTGGAGCCATCTGCTCTCACCCAGTTACGGAACTTAGTAGGATTGCGCACAAACCTACCCTGGGGGTCTTGCTGATAGGGTTCTTTTGTCCATTGGCCATTCACCAGCATTCCTGTTGCCATATTCAACACCCTCTCTAGATTTTGCTAAAGGGCAAAAAGCAATATCTGCTCGTTAACCGCCCTTTTTCCTATCCGATTTCATGGTTCAGCAGTGAGAATTTGCGGCACTTTGAAAAAGTCGCCATCTTGGTCAGGTGCCTCCCCCAGTAGAGCTTCCCGATCTGGGTAAGGTTGCAATGCATCAGGGCGCGTCACGTTACTAACATCAATTGCCCTGGTAGTTGGTGGTACATCCTTAGTATCTAATTCACTCAGCTGTTGAAAGTAATCCAAAATGCTATTGAGCTGAGGCAAAAATTGTTCTTCTTCCTGAGGCGACAGCTCTAGACGGGCAAGATTAGCAACTTTGCGAACTTGATCAAGGTCAATCATCTTGTTGTTAGTTGTTTGTTGTTA
>DNXU01000476.1:7049-8758 GCA_003505715.1 Cyanobacteria bacterium UBA8803
CAACCAACAACCAACAACTAAAAGTATATATCTATGGCGGCACGGCCTGTGGTTTTCAGCCAGTTTTGGGCTTCTAGGTAGTTGTTGGGAGCAAGGCGAATTGCTCTTTTCCAATATTCTGCCGCTTTGTTGTATAGTGCTTCCGCCGCTTCATCATTTCCGGCTTCCTTTTCTTTTTCACCCTGATAATGGTAAATCACGGCAACATTGTTGAGCGCCTGAGGGAGACGGGGATTGAGTTCAATTGCCCGATCGTATAATTCTAAAGCTTTCTCATGGTCGCCGTTACTGGTGTAAATCAGCCCCATGTTATAAAGAATCAAGGCTCGGTCGTAGGGGTCTTCCTCTAGCTCCAGTGCTTGGTTGTAGTTATCCAAGGCTTCGGCATACTCCCCATCTGCCTGAGCCGACATGCCGTCGCGGTAGTAGACAAAGGCTTCTTTCGCTCTCTTGCTGGTCGGCAAAACCTTCAGAATGAGATCAGCCATCACAGTGAAAGTTTTGTCAACGAAGTTATCATTACGTTGAGTTCGTGGCATATTTGCTTCCCAATTGTCCCGACTAGAAGATTAGTTTAGCTTGAAACGAGGGAGAGGGAGGGAGAAGGGAAATATTTTCATCGTGAGAGTTGTGAGCAAACAGCGAGTGGGTGCCTAACTTTAATAGGACTTGGGTAGCACATGCCATTCTATAGCGGGCATGGTGCCTTACGCTTCGCGATAACACACCCTACATATAGGACTCAGTGCGTTACGCTTTGCGATAACACACCCTACACCTAGAACCTTGAAAAGAGGAAGAGGGAGAGTTTTTAGTCTCTCCCTCTTCCTCTTGCAGAGTCCTTATGGGGTATTCTATCGGTTTTGCATTTCGTTCTGCATGGAAGGGGAAGCAACCTCAAGGATACGCCCATTGCGTACCATCACTTCAGTGCCAGGAACCAATTCAGAACGTTGCAATCTAGAGATGCCGACGGTTTGAGTTTGGCCATTTTCCATTTCCACCGTGGCTAGAGTACCAGTGATGCTAGTAATTCTGGCTCTCATCGGTTCTGCATAACTATAATAGTTCTGCATGGAGTCTTGACTGCTGAAGGCTGCTGCGCTCGGCCCAAAATCGACAATCTCTCCATCCCTGATCAGAACTGCCGTACCAGGAATAAAGTCAGCCCGTTGCTCTCTGGAAATATTGATGGTTTGGCTCTCACCATTGTCCATTTTAATGGTAATTAGAGAACCAACTATACCAGTAACTCTACCTCTCATAGCTCCAGTTTCCGACATCTGGTCAGACATCTGGCTAAAGTTTTGGTTAGAATTTCCTTGCTCTGCCTGATTAGCGATCGCAGGATATACAGCAACTCCACCGAGCAACAGGGAGAGTATCGTACCAGTTAATAACTTGGATTTGTTCGAGGCCATGGTTAACTTACCCCACTTTATATTTAAAGTGACAATTTTGTATTGAATTGAACTGTATTAAATATAGAAAACACGCTAGGTTAAAAGTATCGCTCGAATGATAGATTCATGACAATACTGATTAAAAAAGCTTGTAATTGAACGATAGTCAGGCATCTGGAGCAACACCTTGCTTGAGCGTTAATCCCACTAAAGATAGAACCGCAAAAATAAAATTATACATATTGGCAGTTGACAAGATAGCACCCTGTTAAACTGGGTGATGGGTAATGGGTAATAGGTAATGGG
>DNXU01000476.1:8851-11353 GCA_003505715.1 Cyanobacteria bacterium UBA8803
ACAAACAACCAAAAACAAACAACCAACAACAAACAACCAACAACCAACAACCAACAACCAACAACCAACAACCAACAACCAACAACCAACAACAATATGCAAATTGAAACCCTAGCGGTTCATGCTGGTCATCGAGTCGATCCGACTACAGGTGCAGTAGCGCCCCCTATTTACCTATCTACGACCTTTGAGCGATCGCCAGACGGCAGTTATCCCCACGGTTACGATTACATTCGGAGTAACAACCCGAACCGGGAAGCGCTAGAGGAATGTCTTTGTCAATTAGAAGGAGGAGTTAAAGCAGCAGCATTTTCTTCAGGCTCAGCAGCTATCATGAGTATATTCCAAGCTCTTGCCCCAGGCGATCGCATTATTGCCCCCACAGATGCCTATTCAGGTACGTCCCAACTGTTACGAGATATCCTGATTCCTTGGGGTCTAGAAGTAACGTTTGTGGATTTGACCGATCCTACCAGCGTTGAGCAAGCTATTCGAGGCAATACTAAACTGATTTGGGTAGAAACACCCTCAAATCCGTTACTGAAAATTACCGATATTAGAAAAATTGTAGATATTGCTCATCAGGCTAATGCGCTGTGCGTCTGCGATAATACCTGGGCAACTCCGATAGGGCAAAATCCGTTAAAAATGGGTGCTGATTTAGTGGTTCATGCCGTTACTAAATACCTAGGCGGACACAGCGATGTTTTAGGAGGGGTAGTAATTTCTCAAGTTGACGATCACTTCTTTCAGAAAATTAAGGCCATTCAGAAAACCGGAGGTGCAGTAGCTTCTCCCTTTGACTGTTGGCTGGTACTGCGGGGTATCAAAACCTTACCCTATCGGATGCGTGCCCATACAGAAAATGCGCTCAAAGTCGCTAATTTTTTAAGCAAGCATCCTGAGGTAGAACTCGTCTATTATCCAGGTTTACCCCAGCATCCAGGGCACGAAATAGCCGCATCTCAGATGCATCTATTTGGCGGTATGCTCTCTTTCCAAGTCAAAGGAGGACGGGATAAAGCATTTGCCGTAGCAGCAAAAGTACAAATTTTCACGCGAGCAACCAGCTTAGGCGGTACAGAAAGTTTCATCGAACATCGAGCCTCAATGGAAGGAACCCAAACCACCACACCAGAGAATCTGCTAAGACTTTCTATTGGCTTAGAACATCCCGACGATTTGATTGATGATCTTGCCCAAGCTTTATATTAAGGTTCGTAGTAACCACTTTTAAATAAACCACAAAGACACAAAGGACACGAAGAAGAAGAGGAAGAAGATAAGAGGGGTTGTCGAGCCGGATTTGGTATAACTCCCCCTCTCCCAAGATTGGGAGAGGGGGGTAGGGGGGTGAGGGCAAAGATTATGATTCTTGTTTCAGGAGTTGCTCTTTAGAATCGCCCCAGTAGGCACTGTAAGTCCAGACTTCATTGTTACCCTTGGTTTCTAAAGACCATCGATAAATAGCGGCTTTGGGATCGACCCCAACTTCAATTAGCTTCGCCCCCATGTAGTATTCCATCTGGCGTTTGGTCATGTCCTTAACCCCACTGGGCTTATTCTTAGCGATGGTTCGAGACATATGAGCTTGCGTGGGTCTTGGCATTTTTAGCTGGTTGATGTGTAAATGTACTTATTTAATTGTGTCATTAGCCATCCGAGCTATCATGCTCCGGGAAAATCTAAAATAGGTTCGATGCCAAAGGCACGCAGTTGTTCTGTCAATATTTGTGCCTGTTGCTTTTCTCGTTCTTCGTGAGTCAGAATCCATTTACCAGTTGCATCATACCAGCGCAACCATGGCCGCTTCACTCCCCGGTACACACCTTCCCACAGTCCCAAACCTAGTTGGATATCATTCATCCACACTCGCGGTTCCAACAGTTCTAACTCGGTATAGCAAGTGCTAACTAAGTGAAACGCTCTCATTTGATTTCTTTTGTCATCAAACACCACATAATAGGGAACGTTCAAAATGCCTTCATAGACATCCCACTTGGTTGGAGGTTGATTCACCTGTGCCAAGGTTTGCTCCAAGTCTTCTTTTTCCGTTTCGGGTGAAAGGATTTCTACTACTACAACAGGATTAACTGGTTCTTGCCAAACCCGATAGCTCTTTCTCAAATCCCGTTGTTCGTAAAACGGATCGACACCGACTACGGCAAACCAATCAGGGCACTTGTACCAAGTTATCTGCTGGGGGTCATAGTAAAGCTTGACATCCCTAGCAACCAAGATTTGTTCTAGTAGGTAGTTGGGAGGGCGGAACGTATCTCCTAGTAACTGAGGTTGTAGGAGATGGCACTCATCAGGCAATTCTAACCTCTGGGAGTCTTCCCAGGGAAGGTCGTAGATTGTAGATAAGACTTCCTTGGGGGAGCGTGGTGGGTTGGTTGAATACATGATGCTACCCAGAATAATCCTGCTGTTACCTTAATATTATCTACTTCGCGAATATTAGAGACAGGGATTAGGGGGTGAGGGGGTGAGGATGTGAGG
>DNXU01000480.1:0-3892 GCA_003505715.1 Cyanobacteria bacterium UBA8803
ATCACCCATTACCCATCACCCATCACCCATCACCCATCACCCATCACCCAAGCTCACCTAATCTAATGCCGCTCTAACCAAAATCACTGTACTCTCTACTCCCCCCACGATCGCTTCAGGAATATTCCCCTGAATCACCTGCTTCAACAACCCTTCCCGACTAGCTCCCAAAACCACGACATCACACCACTCACTAGCAGCAAGCTGAATTACTGCCTCAGAGACAACACTGGCTCGGATGGGAATTTCTACAATCTTGCCATCGATCTGATCGTGCAAAAATTGGGCAGCAGTGTCTAAATGAGTAATATCGCTGGTGCGATCGTCGGGAGCAAACACCTGGCAAAGCCGAATATCAGGCGCTGGAATGCTCAAAGACATCAAAGCCGGCAGGAGTTCTATAGCGCGTTGGGAATTAGGCCCACCTGCAATTGGCACTAACCAACGCTGGAAGCAGGGAATTGGATAAGGCTCCTTTAAGGTTTTACCCATTTTCACCAGCACCACATCACAAAATGCTTGGCGGATAATTGTATCTACAACATTGCCAAAAATCCTACCGGGGGTTGAAGTACTTCCTTTCCAACCCATCAGTATCAGATTAATATGGCGCTCCTCAATTGTTTCTAGAATAGCCTGAGCAATATCGTGGGTGACGCGGATCTGAGTATGAACCGGAACCTCCCAATCCCGTCCCAGCTTTTCCGCCTGATGCAGTAAACGACGGCTCATGACAGTCCTGACAGAGGTTTCAGCCGGGGAACTGCTGCGAGGAACCAAGATAACTTGGAGGCATTCTAGTTCGTAATTCCGCTCCCGAGCGATCGCCCCTGCCACTTGCAACAAGAATGGGGCAGTTTGAGGATTGGCAATTGGCACTAACAAACGACCTCGCCCTACGGCTGGGGCGCGGGTTTGATAGACTATGTAGGATGGTTCAGGATGAGGACCAGTTTGACTGCTCTTACTATCTAAGCAATCAATTTCTGCTCTAATAATATCGCTGCGGGTAATAATTCCCAGCAGCTTGCGCCCTTCTGTAACTGGCAAACGACTCAATTGGTAACGGTTCAAAAGATATAAAACGTCTGCCAGACTCGCTTGGGGTATCACTGTGACCGGATGGGGTGTCATAATTTCACTGAGCGGTGTAGCTCCGGGGAATGGGCAACTCGGCGGATCGCCTTTCCCTTGAGTGGCATTTCTAAGATCCGATTGGCTAACAATACCCACCAAAACATCATTCTCAACCACTGGAAAGCCACGGTGAGAGGAACGAGATATGATTTTAACCGCCTCATCCAAAGTCATCTGGCTGGATAAGGTTTCCACCCGGCGCTGCATCAGATCGGCAGCCCTCAGTCCGGACAAAGGTTCCTTTGTAGCTGTTTTTTCCGGCTGGGTGTAACCATTCCATTCCAACAGGCGCTGGTAAAGCGAACCCTTCGCTAGTCGATCGGATACTAAGTAGGAAACTACCGAACCAATCATCAACGGTAATACCAGATTGAAATCAGCCGTGATCTCAAAAACGATCACGATAGCTGTCACCGGAACCTTAGACACCGCACTAAAAAACGCTCCCATTCCTGCCAAGGCATAGTTAGCTGGCACACCAAATCCCAAGACATGCTGTTCGCAGACACCCACCAGATAGCCTAGCGCCGAACCCAAAACCAGAGAGGGTTGGAATAACCCACCTGGCGCTCCAGAGCCATAGGAAAGTAGGGTAAGTAGGAAGTAAACTACAAAAGCAACGCTCGTGAATTGCCAGCCCGGTTCGTTCTTGATGAGCAACCCCCACAAACCACTGTTATTGCGGAAATCCGGCGGCAGCAAAGCGACAAAGCAGCCGCACAATAACCCCGCCAACCCAACTCTTAGGGGCAACCCCAGGTTCAGACGCCGATAGAGGGTTAGCGAGAAGAGAATGCCGCGATTAAACAAGGCACCTAGTACCCCTGCTAAGAAACCCAACAGCAGGTAAAAGGGAATCTCTGGGGCTAAGAAGCTGCTGGAAAAAGTATCAAGTTCCAAGTTGAGATCCAAGCTGCGACCGCCCAGAATGCGCGAGATGACAGCACCAATAAAGGATGCTAGAATTGCTGTGCCTAAGGTAAGCCCAGAAAAGTCCTGAAGCAGTTCCTCGACCACAAACAAAATACCTGCAATAGGAGCATTAAACCCGGCAGCTAAACCCGCACCCGCACCTGCTGCAATCATTTGACGGCGGTGGTTGGGGGAAGTAGGTAGCCAGCGGCTGAACTGTCCTGCTAAAGCCGCACCGATATGCACGGTTGGCCCTTGCCGCCCCATCGTCAGACCCGCTGACAGAGCTAGAATGGTACTAGCCAGTTTGACGAGAGCGACCCGCAAATCTAAGGAGAGGGGAAACTGAGCCAAAGCCGCCTTGATTTGAGGTACACCGCTGCCAGAAGCTTCCGGGGCGATGCGCTCGATCAGCAACCCAGAAAGCCATCCGAGCGAAAGGCCAAAAGCAGGTAAGACCAAACCAACTGGTAGCGCCTCCGATGCCTGAATGCGCCACGAACCCAACCAACCGATACTGTACTTGAGCAAGACTGCCGAGAACCCTGAAACCACCCCAATCAAGCAGGCTTCCGCGATCGCAAGGCGGCGTCTGGGAAGGAGCCATTGCCGCCAGCGGGAAGAAAGTTTTAGATGCCAACCACTCATCCCTCATCCCTCATCCCTTATCTGCCCTCCCTACTGCCCAGCCGTCACAGATAGTCCTTCGACAATCAGAGAGGGAGTATAACAAGGGCCATTCCAATCGGCGTCGTTCCCGACGAGCGTTACCTGTTTAAGTGCCGTATAGACGTTCCCAGCAACCATGGTGTCTTTGACTCTACCTATAATCTCTCCTTTATGTACCCGGTAGCCCAAATCCACGTTGACGGAAAAGTCACCCGATATTTCAGCACCGCCTCCCAGGATTTGATCTACAATCAATCCATCACCTAACTGAGCGATTAGCTCGCTTAAAGAAGACTTGCCGGATTCCACCATTAAGTTGACCAAGCCAGGAGTAGGATAACTGCCTAAAGTGGGACGAAAGCCGCTGCCCGTAGTCCCCGTCCCTAACAATCTGCCTGTAGTGCGATCGCAATAGAACTGTTGCAATTGTCCTTCTCGAATCAATAATAAGGGTCGGGTGAGAGTACCTTCATCATCAAAAGGGCAGCTGTAAGGTCCGGTATCCGGTTGCTGAAAAAGGGTGAGTTGGGGTGAGGTCACAGTTTGACCCAGGCGATCGCTCCAAGGTGAGGCTGCTTCTAGCACCTGCTTGCCATTTAATGCTGCCTGAACCGTGTCCCACAGCAGATCGGCAGCTTTAGCCGTCAGCAAAATCGGCACCCGGCCGACGGGCGGAATCACATTTTCTCTGACCCAACTCAGGCGTTGTAATACTTGTTGAGCAACGTGGATGGAGTTGAGCGTTCCTCGTTGAGTTTGGCCGTCCGCCACGCTCAAAAAGTCATCGCCCCTTACCCATTCTGCTGCTAGGAAACAGCTCAGGGTTGTATCAGTGTAATGGCAGTCCAACCCTCGCGAGTTAACCAAACGAGTGGTTTCCGCTTCGCATTCCCATTGTCCGCTACATAGAACCTCTGGGTAGGTATTGCGAATTAAGGCGATCGCTTCTTTCCCCATAGCAATTAGTTCCTCCACTGACACTGCCTCTCCCAAATCGGGATAGCGATCTGTACGCCTAGGTGTCAATTCCACCGTTTCCGGTTCGTTAAGATATCCAATTGCCAGTGCCCGATCTACTAAATCCTGGGGTTCTACTGGTCCATAAGCCACAGCGAGCCCCGGACGACCATCTCGCCACACTCGCAGAGCTACGCCTTCCGATTGGCTGCTTTCT
>DNXU01000480.1:3974-5665 GCA_003505715.1 Cyanobacteria bacterium UBA8803
CTAGCTCTAACAGCTGTTCTGCTGGTAGCACTGGTGGCAAATCCTTAGAATCCATAACCTTTGTGATTTGTGATTTGTTGTGTCCTGTCCTTTGTGAGTTGTGATTTGTTGTTGGTTATTTGTTGTTGGTAATGATTGACCCCTAATTAATGACCGCTAATAAACAACCAACAACTAACAACCGATTGAGCAATGAAGTGCTACGCTAACTCTTGCAACAGCCAAAATCCCGCAAAGGCTTCTGAGGTTGGGCCAGATTGCACGGCCAGAAAATGCACGCCCCTGGCTTTTTCCTTAGCAGACTCGAAGCCTTTGGCTTCTGAGAGGATTTGGGGATCTTTGATATCCGCCAAAATCCAGCTATCGCTAGCACCAGTTTCCAGTATCAATCGGCTAGTCTCCAATCTGACAAAGGCTAGCTCCAAGCCTGACATCCAGGCTGCCAAAGGTTTGGCGCGATCGGAAAATATAATTAGGCCGGGAATTCGAGTATCAGAAGCCAGTTCCATCATGGAGAGGGGGAATGCCTCCCCAAAATCAATTTCCCACTCAGACATTTCCTCAAATGCCCCTGCTTCTAAGGTGACAAACGCCCATTTTTCTCCCTGTAAAGCATCTGGTAATGCTTGCGGAATCTGAGGTTGATAGCGCACAAACGAGGAGGCTGCACTAGAGGCTTCATATCCGGGCTGATTGGGGTAGAAGTCCTGCATTCGTTGTTGCAACCACCGCTCGAGCATATAGGTGCGGCGCGATGCCTGAGTGGGAATGCCCAGTTCTTCGCAGGCTTTGGTAATCATGTTGCTCATCTGACGGCGAAAGAACCGAATTTTTTGAGGGGGGTGTTGGCTTTGCGCGATCGCGTTTGCCAGCGCCTCCCGCAACCAAATGGAATTGACCTGCTGATTTGGGCACCAACTGGAATATTGAAACAGCCCCTCAATGGACTGGCGTGTATCTAAAGGACTTTCGCAAATTAATATTTCCCATACCTTTTTCTGATTTTCGTCTAAAATCGGACGCGAATAAAAGTCGAGTTCCCAAATGATGCTCATGCCACACCGTATACAATCTGGCTGCTTCCTTACATAATACGGGTCAGGGGGACGCCCTTTTAGGGAAGTAGTCTTTACCAGACTGCACTTATACCAAGCTGTTTGGGAGGGCAAAGAGCTTACTATCTAGCTTCCTTAAGGCTTTTCTGAGAAATGTAAAGAAAGTTAAACTTTCTTGGGAATCTGTAGTGGCAAAACTTGTCAAATTTATCTATCTACAGACAGATGACAGTAGTTTGTGCCAAACTGTTGGAGCTGCCTCACTCCCCAATCCTAGCCAGAACCTTAACACTTACGATTTTCCTCAGCTCTGGAAAACCGATAAGCCGGAAAAGAGAGGAGGTTGGATAGGCAGCAAATTTCACTCTCTGCCCTGAATCAATGTTAGATATTACTTGGAAGGTTGAATGCTGTCAGAAATGCCACCGCTTTGCTGTCAAAAGTCAGGATGACTTTTTCGGGTGTCTGAAATGCCACGATTTACCTGACCAACAAGTTAGCCAATCCCCACAAAGGTGTTGCGTATTTTGCGGCCAACCTCTAATTATCCTTATGGAAGCTTGCTTAGCTTGCGGCAATCAACCCAAATTATAAATAATAAAGATGCTAGCGGAGAGGAAGAAGATAAGAGGGGTT
>DNXU01000026.1:0-605 GCA_003505715.1 Cyanobacteria bacterium UBA8803
CGCCCTACCTTTCTTTGGGGGGCGTTTGCATAAATCCTAAGTTGATACTTGCGGTTGTTGGAACCGATAGACATCTCGAATCACCTGTACCCAGCCATCGGCGAGAGATTCTAATAGGCGATCGCCTTTTTCCTGAGTTGCTGAAGTTGGATCGCCTAAAGTCCCAGTCTGACTTAACTCCCGCGTTAACCAAGCAANNGAAAAGGTAACTTTCCTTCCATACTCAGCAGACTATCTTCTGGTAAACCGTGGGGATATTCTGGCACGGCGCGTTCTATTTTCACCTGTTCCGGCAATAGGGACAGCATTAGACTAGTTTCCGCATCCCCGGCATGAATTCCCAATTCCAATTCCTTGGGTGTAATTAAGTCTCTAGCAAGATTAGGCACCCGCCAGGTAAACAAGGGAAACACTAAAAAATCCTCATACCTCTGATGAATATCCCGTGCCGCAATTTCCATTACTTGAGGCTGTCCGCCGTGGGAGTTCATCAATACCAATTTGCGAAACCCTGCCCGATAAATACTATCCGCTACTTCCATCAGCACTGCTAGCAGCGTTTGGGCGCTGAGGGTAATCGTACCGGGAAAGTGCCAGTGTTCGTT
>DNXU01000026.1:641-877 GCA_003505715.1 Cyanobacteria bacterium UBA8803
GATATCGGGTTCCAGTTTGGCTAACGCCTTGCCGAGAACTCCCATGCCGATCGCTGAATCAACAATTAAGGGCAAGTGGGGGCCGTGTTGTTCAATCGCACCTACAGGCTGAACAATAACCGCATTTTCCTTATCTGGCATGGTTTGGATGTCCGTCCAAGTGAGATAGGGAAAAAAGCGATCGGGTGGGATGAAACTGTAAATCATAAAAATTAGGGTGAGGGGGTGAGGGATGA
>DNXU01000026.1:1064-3086 GCA_003505715.1 Cyanobacteria bacterium UBA8803
AGGGTTTAGGTGGGGAAATTGGCATTTTAGTGATAACTTTTGCCTAAAAATTGCCTAGATTGGTGGTGTTTGGCGCTCATGATGGCTCTTTACTCGAAAAGTGTAATTTTTTTGTCAAAGTTGATACAGTTTTTCTTAATTCGTTCAAAATAGATATATCGCTTTAATCAACGCGAAACCAGCAGGGTGAGGTGCCCCTGGTAGAAATTTGGGATTTTATCAAAGCCGCAGCCATCGCTCCTTCAAGTATCCTGTAACGGCGGATTAAGGTTTCTTAACCTTACTTTACCATTCTTATTTGCATCAATACTGCGGCTGGGTTGTAGCAATTGTTCCGAGAGGTAATTAAAGATGCCCCAATTAGCGCCGCATATATTTGAACTATTGCACCAGCAGGGGGTGCAACATGCTTTTGGCATTCCCGGTGACTTTGCCTTAACACTCTATGACGCCCTCTCAGCTAGTGAGATTGAACCCATCGTCATGACTCACGAACCTTGTGTGGGTTTTGCGGCTGATGCTTACTCCCGCATCCGGGGTTTGGGTTTGGCTGTCATTACCTACAGTGTCGGCGGGTTGAATATGGTTAACGCCGTAGCTGGTGCTTATGCTGAGAAGTCTCCCCTAGTCATCTTAAGTGGTAGTCCCGGCGTGCGCGAGCGCCAGGAACGGGACTTGCTGCACCATAAGGTGAAAACCTTCGATACCCAACGGCGGGTTTACGAGGAGGTTACTATTTACGCGGTAACGCTAGATGATCCAACGACTGCGGATGCCCAAATTCATCGCGCCCTTAATTATGCGATCGCCTTCAAGCGTCCCGTCTATCTGGAAATTCCTCGCGACATGGTTTATGCCGAGATTGAGGAAGCTGTACACCGTCCGCCGCCTGCTAAGCGCACGGATCGAGACACGCTAGCCGAAGCTGTGGCTGAGGCTTTGGAAATGCTCAACCGCGCCCAATCTCCAGTTATCTTAGCCTGTGTGGAGGTTCACCGCTTCGGGTTGCAGGAGCAAATTTTAAGACTGGCTGAAAAATTAGGTGTACCTGTCTGTTCCACCATGTTAGGGAAATCGGTCTTTCCAGAAGGACATCCGCAGTATATCGGTATCTATAATGGTGAGGCAGGAGATCCCTACGTCCGAAATCTTGTAGAAGACTCGGACTGCCTGCTGATGCTGGGCGTATTCATGACAGATATTAATCTAGGGATGTTCACCGCCCACTTAGATCCGAGGCGCACCATCTACGCCACCTCCGAACGCATTGCGATCAAACATCACGAATACCCTAACGTGCTGTTCGAGGATTTCATTACAGCTTTGTCTACTAGTACAGATTTACCCCATCACGATCCCTCTGGCATCACGCCCATGAAACCTCGTGTCGCCCCGTCCCCAGGCAAGATTTCGATGAGCGGACTGCTGTACGAACTCAATCAGTTTATGGACAGCAATACCCTACTAGTAACAGATGTGGGAGATACCCTATTCGCTGCTGATGATATTCAGATGCAAGAAGGCACTTCATTTTTGTGCCCTGCTTTCTATGCCAGCATGGGGTTCGGGATACCCGGTGCCATTGGCGCACAACTAGCCGATCCCTTCCGGCGGGCGATCGCTTTAGTTGGCGATGGGGCGTTTCAGATGACAGGTATGGAGTTGCTGACTGCCAAACGCTTGGGACTGAAACCGATCGTCATCGTTGTCAATAATGGGGCCTTTACCTCGTTGCGGGCAATGGGGCATCAGGACGCAGACTTTGTCCGTATTCCCAGCATTGACTACGCTCAGCTGGCTAACGTATTCGGTGGGTGTGGCATGGTGGTTGAAACTAGCGCCCAATTCCGGCAAGCATTGTACGTGGCACGGGAGAGCGACACTTTCAGCCTTCTCGACGTTCGTATTGCTCCCGATGAGGTGTCGCCTGCCTTGCAGCGGATGAGCGAGTTGTTTGCCCGAACTTTGAAGGGCTAGATATTACGCCAAAACGGCTGATCTAAGGGACTCCCAAATAAAAAA
>DNXU01000026.1:3130-4173 GCA_003505715.1 Cyanobacteria bacterium UBA8803
TCAGTATAGCTTGACTCGCCCTGGTTGAATGGATAATTTATGTTAGAGGTTCTTCTCCTGCTCTGTGTTATTCGGTTAGATACGAGTGAGTAATCAGGGAACTAAAATTTGTGTTCCAATAAGTTCCAACTTCTGTCAAAAATCGGCTCCTGGCTAGCTTGCCGAGGTGATCTAAGCCAGTAAAAGAGTTCAGTCTCTTAAATACCCAGTTTAAATGCACAACAGCTTATCGGTCAACAAAACACGTCGCTCCTAAAATATCGTCTTCATGCAGAAGAATTGTTGTCTCAGCACCAATCCTTCCGAAATCCGGTTCAGTTCCCATCTCCATCTCAATAAGATAAGCCCATGTATTTGATTCCGGGCGGAAACTTTTAATTTTCCCTACGCCGCCAAAAAAGCGCACGTTCAAATCGTTGCCCCACTTCGGGTGCGTTTTAATATCTGTCCTCATATATACACCTTGAGATTGGGTTTACACTTCTCTAAAAGTGCTGTCAAGCAATGATATTAGTTATATATAGTTAACTACTAAATTTTTAGTCTCTATCCAGTGGCTTATTCTAGTTTTAGAACAAGCAGCGTAAAAAAAGATTGTAACGATTAATACTAGGTAACTTTAGGCAAGCTTATTTCTTAAAATAAGAGAACATAATCCTTAAGAATGGGGCTGAGCAGTTATGGCATTGAATAATATTTGATTATAAAGATTGCTTTCGCTAGAAGAAATGAACAACCAACATAACATCGAAGAAGCTACAGAATACCTAAATCAAACGCTCATAGGATATGAGGTTATTCCAGCTAACTTTGGCTGGCACATTCACAAAAAAGACGCTTACTACGGACTCCTACAATATCAAAGTACAGAAGGATGGCAGGGTAGTGCTTTGAACCACCTTCCTTCTGAAGTCAAAGACCAACTCAAAACGTTCGAGCGATCAGTTCCCTCTCTACTCCAAGTTGCGGCTTAGAGGCTAGGATCTCCTGACTATCTTCTGGTAAGTGGTAATGGGTAAGTGGTAATGGGTAATTGGTAATTG
>DNXU01000026.1:4222-5913 GCA_003505715.1 Cyanobacteria bacterium UBA8803
ACCAATCACCCATTACCAATCACCAATCACCAATTCCTCTAATGAATCCGCTTTTCATATCCTGCCCACTCCTTCTCCCGCAGGCGGAACTTCTGCACCTTTCCCGTTGCTGTTTTTGGTAATTCTGTAAACTCTACTGCCCTAGGACATTTAAAACCTGCTAAGTGTTGGTGACAAAAATTGATAATCTCCTTCTCAGTTGCTGCCGCCTCGGGTTTAAGGGTAACGAAAGCTTTTGGCACCTCACCCCGTTTTTCATCCGGAACGGCAATCACTGCCACTTCTAATACTGCTGGATGCTTGTAAATTGCCCGTTCTACTTCAATCGTGGAGATATTTACCCCAGTACTGATAATAATATCCTTGGCTCGGTCTCTCAATTCAATATAACCATCGGGATATACTACAGCTAGGTCGCCACTGTGAAACCAACCGCCGCGAAAGGCATTCTGAGTAGCATCGGGGTCGTTGAAATACCCTTTCATCACATTATTGCCTCGCATTACGACTTCCCCCATTGTTGTACCGTCGGCAGGAACATCGTTCATCAAGTTGTCTACAACCCGCATCTCGGCAGCGTGGATGTAAGGTACTCCCTGTCTGGCTTTGAGACGGGCACGTTCTGCGATCGCCAACTCATCCCAAGGCGCTTGCCACTCGCAGACACTGTGGGGGCCGTAAGTTTCTGTCAAGCCATAGACATGAGTAATGTCAATTCCCAACTCTTCCATAGATTGGATAATAGTGGGTGAGGGGGGTGCGCCGGCGGTAGCAACTCGCAATTGCTGGTGCAATTTTAGAGTTTTGATAGCTCGGTCATTAACCAGCATAATTAGAATGGTGGGCGACCCGCAAAAATGAGTCACTCCCTCTGACATCAGTAAGGAAATTACAGTTTCCGGGTAGAACTTGCGCAAACAAATGTGAGTGCCACCAACCGCCACCACCCCCCAGGTAAAGCACCAACCGTTACAATGAAACATGGGCAGCGTCCACAAATACACCGTCCGGTTGTCCATGCCTAGTTCCAATGCTTCCCCTAACGCATTGAGATAAGCACCGCGATGGGTATACATCACTCCTTTGGGTTTACCGCTGGTGCCGCTGGTATAGTTGATCGAGATTAAATCGTTCTCGTCTTTAAGATCAGAGGATAAAGGTTCAGTTTGCCCGGTAGCTAAAAAGCTTTCGTAATCTAGGTCAGATAATTTCTCCCCTGGAGCGTTAGCCTGTTCGTCTACAATATTGACGATCGCATCTACTGTAACCAACTCCTCCCGCACTGGTGCGACTAAGGGCGACAACTCAGTATCGACGAACAACAAACGCGCCCCAGAATCATTCAAGATATAGCGGATATCATCCGGTGCTAGGCGAGTATTAATCGCAACTAAAACACCTCCTGCCAGGGGTACGGCGAAATGCGCTTCCAACATGGGCGGAATATTGGGACACAGGAACGCCACGCGATCGCCTTTTTGTATCCCCCATCCCCGCAAGGCACTGGCTAGCTGGTTGACTCGCCTTGCAAATTCCGGATACGTCCAGCGCTTTTGGCGATATACCACGGCATCTTTGTTGCCAAAAACGGCGGCACTGCGATCCAAGAAACTTTGAGGGGTGAGAAAGTTGTAAAAGACTTCACTAGAGGACATGGGGCAGATTATCTTAGTAAGGATGAGGGATGAGGG
>DNXU01000026.1:6012-11539 GCA_003505715.1 Cyanobacteria bacterium UBA8803
AGGGATGAGGGATTTTCATCCCTGTTTTGTGAGGGATTGCTTATGGTGCCTCCTGCCTTTGGCCCTAAGTACTTAAAACTATGCAGATTTTGGCTTTGCGGTTAAACCCAGATGAGGATTTAAAGACCGGCTTAAGGGATTTCGTCAACCAATATACTATTCAAGCGGGGTTTATTCTTACAGCCGTTGGCAGTCTTAAACGGGCCACTCTGCGCTTTGCTAGTCAGGATGACTCTCAAGTATTGGCTGAACGATTCGAGATTGTTTCCCTGGTTGGCACCCTTTCTATCCACAGCCTGCACTTACATATTGCTCTATCGGATCGCAACGGTCAAACCATCGGTGGACATGTGCTAGATGGGTGTATTATTTATACAACTGCCGAGATAGTTATCGGTGTCAGCGATGATTTGGTTTTTCTCAGAACTCTGGATCAAAAAACTGGTTATAAAGAGCTAGATATTAGAAGGGTGTAAGGGAGCTTTTTTTTACGCAGAGAACGCAGAGGGTATCGCGCCAGGTAGGCAGAGTTTTTGTTAGGTCGTTTTTTGTTTGGGGGTAAGCCGAGGTTTAATTACCCGAAAATATAGGTAAATTGTTAGATAAAATAAGTTGACCGCCATTATCAATCCTCTACCTGTCCAAGAATCAATTACCGGGAATACGTAAATGCTAGCTGCTAATACTAGCAACTTTTCTACCATCGACACAACCCTAGCGTGATGCTTGGTATCCCAATAAGATAACGGACTGATAAAACGATAATTACTCAAGGGGAAAAAATGACGATGAGCATCGTGGTTGTGAACAGGGAAATCTAGGAGAGAATGCAAGACCATACTTAAACTGAGGATTTGCAATGGCTCCCAACCAAAGAAATGGGCAGTTGCTACTCCGAGCAGTGCCAGGGGTATAGAATGAAAAGTTGCCACCAAGTTTTGCCAAAATGGTAGTTCGTAAGTTTCTGACCAAATTTGGCGTTCGGTTTGGCGGTGTACCAATTTCGCCCAGAAGTATAGAAGAAAGATTGGTGCATCGGGTAAGATCGCACCGATGGTAATAGTCAAAGCAGGAATTGATTGCTGTTGACTCAACAAAGCTAAGTTAAGAATAGCGTGGCTGGGAGTATTCAAGGAAAATAGGGATGAGGGGGTGAAGTATGAGGGATGATATAATTTGCGCTTGCATTGGAATTAAGTAAGATATCACTTAAGAAGCTCTGCGTCCTCTGTGATACCCTCTGCGTTAAAAAAAACCATCTTATATTGTTAAGTTTTCAGAGCTAATTGTCAAACAAGCTATGATAGCTCTCAGCTTGAGAACGCGCAATTTTTATGTCCTGAGTCAGAAGCAAAATCATTATCTTTTCTAGCTACAGGTCGATTCTTCTCAAAGAAGCAGTGAGTATTCTGGCGAATACCAACCCCTTATATAGAGGAGGACAGCCCCATGCCCTATCAAACTCTTGAACAATTACCCGATAACGTTAAAGAATACCTCCCCAAACATGCCCAGGAGATTTTTCGGGCAGCGTTTAATAATGCCTTAGAGGAATACGGTGAGGAAGAAACGGCCTTTCGGGTGGCTTGGAGTGCTGTGAAGCGGGACTATGCCAAGGGAGAGGATGGCAACTGGCACAAGAAATCAGATTGAATCCTAGGGGAGAGTTCAGTTACCCTGGCAATTAAGGATATTCAGGGTTAGTCGGCGTGTCAAGTTCGCGATCGCATTATTCTCAAACCAAGAAACATCTGCCCCCATCAACGCATCCTCTTCAGCGTCTCCTGCATTACGGGCACAACTACCGCACCCAAATCTGGCAGGCGACGGTTTGCTCGATTCTCAACAAGATATTTGACCTAGCACCTCCGGCTTTAATTGGTGCAGCTGTGGATGTGGTGGTGCAAAAGGAGGATTCTTTAATTGCCAAGCTAGGAGTCACCGATATCTTCGGGCAGTTACTGCTTTTGACCGTTATCAGCGCCATCATTTGGGGACTGGAATCTATTTTTGAATATGCCTATGCTCGGTTGTGGCGCAATCTGGCTCAGACGATTCAGCACGAGTTGCGCTTGAATGCCTACGACCATTTACAATCCCTGGAACTGGCTTATTTTGAGGACAGTAGTACAGGAGGGTTGATGTCTATCCTGAGCGATGATATCAACCAATTGGAGCGCTTTCTGGATGTAGGAGCTAATGAGCTGTTGCAAGTCTCCACCACAGTGTTAATTATTGGTGGGGCATTCTTTATCCTGGCTCCCAGCGTAGCCTGGATGACTATTGTGCCGATCCCTTTTATTCTGTGGGGTTCTATTGCCTTTCAGCGTCGCCTTGCTCCTCGTTACGCTAATGTCCGGGAAAAGGTGAGTCTGCTCAACGGGCAGTTAGCGAACAATCTGACGGGCATGACCGCGATTAAAAGCTTTACCGCTGAAGCCTATGAAAATCAGCGCATTGCTGCCCAAAGCGCAGCCTATCGCCAAAGTAACCGCCGAGCGATCGCCCTGTCTGCGGCCTTCGTGCCCATGATTCGGATGATTATCTTGGCAGGGTTTACAGGCATTCTCCTCTATGGGGGGATGGAGGCGGTGGCGGGTAGATTATCGGTGGGGACTTATAGCGTGTTAGTGTTCCTGACCCAGCGGTTGCTCTGGCCCTTAACCCGTTTGGGAGATACCCTGGATCTGTATCAGCGGGCGATGGCCTCGACGACACGGGTGATGAATCTGCTAGATACTCCGATTGCCATACATTCGGGAGACCTGGCCCTGCCAGTGGGTCAGGTGCGGGGCGAGTTGGAGTTGAAAGAGGTCACTTTTGCTTACAAAGGACGTGCCCCAGTGGTGGAGAATCTTTCCCTGCAAATTCCGGCAGGTAAAACTATTGCCATTGTTGGTGCCACAGGTTCGGGTAAAAGTACCCTGGTTAAGTTATTATTGAGGTTATACGAAATACAAGGGGGTAGTATAACCCTAGATGGGGTTGACCTGCGCCAGCTAGAGTTAGGGGATTTGCGTCGGGCGATCGGTTTAGTTAGCCAAGATGTCTTTTTATTTCACGGCACGGTCAGGGAAAATATTGCCTACGGTAGTTTTGAAGCGACGTTAGCTGAGGTGATGGCAGCGGCTGAGATTGCCGAAGCTCATGAGTTTATCTCTAAACTGCCCCAAGGGTATGACACGATTGTTGGGGAACGAGGGCAGAAATTATCGGGAGGGCAGCAGCAGCGGATTGCGATCGCTCGGGCAGTGTTGAAGAATCCACCGATTCTGATTCTGGATGAAGCGACTTCGGCAGTAGATAATGAGACCGAAGCTGCAATTGGGCGATCACTAGAGAAGATTATCAAAAATCGGACGACGATTGCGATCGCCCATCGGCTTTCTACGGTACGCAATGCCGATTGTATCTATGTGATGGAGCAGGGTAAGTTAGTTGAGCAAGGGACTCATGAGGAACTGTTAGCGCGATCGGGGATTTATGCCATGCTCTGGCGGGTACAGTCGGGTTTGAAAGCAAGGGCGGCGTAATTGGTTCACGAATCAAAGCATCCCATCCCAATGTAGGGGCGAGTCGCTTATTTCCCTACGAATCTACCTGAAGCCCTCACTAATGAATCTGGTGGGTACAGTCCGGTTTACAATAAATGGGCTTGGTTCTAGACAAATTTCAAACCATGTTCGCGTTCGGCAAGCCTCAACCAGAAAGGCCAGAAGATAAGTGGAAACGTCAACTTGCTCGCTTTGCTAAAGAGCATCAGCAAGAGTTGGCCGCCCTATCCTGGGGACTGTTCCTGGAGAAGGGGGCAAGTGATGATACTCTGGGCATTGATCTGAAACCGACGCCCCATTTTGTCTATTGCCCCAAAGAGGCGGTGGAAAAACTCAATCGCAATGTTGATAACTACTTACAGGAAATATTGGGAATTATAGATGGTCATAAACCAGAACAGGAAGTTCTGATCGTTGGGATTGGTAATGACCAAATTCAGCTGATTCAGTTTGCACCCGAACCTCTACCTCCGGTTTGTTATGAGCAATTAGGTAAGGATGTCGATACCTTATTAGCTGAATTAGAGCAGCTTTTAAAAGAACAATTAGAGTAGACATTGCGCCAATTTTTCTGCTAAAACTCCAGCGTGACGCCACCAGTTATACCCGCCTACCCACCGACGCGAGGGTAGATGTCCGATCGGTGCTGTTAAATCGAACTTTAATACAGGATCGAGGACATTGGGGTTGTGAACTGGCCAACCGACGCGATCGCAAAACTTGGGATAATCCCCCTCAGTCTCTTGATAAATTTGGGCTTGGATGGTTAAGCCAAAACGTCCCTGACTGTACTTCACCCAAAGCTGGTCAATGGTACGCAAGTCTTCACAGGGTAACTCTTTAATATCACTGTTTTTCAAGTAATAACCGGGTGTTTTGCCACTGGCTTGACAGATTACGATCCAAGTTTCCTCATCAGCTTGTTGCCACTTATGATGAGCCAGTAACTGTTGTAGCTTGCGATAGTCAACACCCACTTCTGAGGCGAGGTTCAGCCTTGCCGATTTTTGCTTCGTCGGTTGCCAGGGATTGATAAAGTTTGTGCCTAGAGGGGGTGATGTTTTAGGTGATAGAGCCTCCCAGACTTCATCAGCAGATTGGTAGCGTAATTTGATCGTCTGTTGTATTAACTTATCCAGAATCTTGCCCAGGCGATCGCTCACCTGCGTAGTTGGTGGCAAGAAATCTCGCCACACCCAACAGTCATTAAAGGAATCATACATATCCCAGGGCGATACCTGAGTTAATAGGTGAATACAGGTCACACCCAAACTATAAAGGTCACTCGACCAAAAGGCTTTACCCTTGATTTGTTCCGGTGCCATGTATTCCGGGCTACCGATAATCGTACCAGTTTGCAGCAATGCCGTATCAGTAAGCAACTTAGCCACGCCAAAATCGATCAAAACTACTTTGCCATCATCGCGGCAGCGGATAATATTGGCGGGTTTAATATCCCGGTGAATGACTCGATGAGCGTGGATGTATTGGATAATCGGCACGATATCTTGCAATAACTGCCAAATCTGTGCCTCGTTATAGGTGCCCTTTTCCTTTAATTCTTCAGCTAGGGTTTGCCCTGCGATCAATTCCTGAATCAGATACAGTTGCCGATTTTGCTCAAAGTGAGCTAAGAGGGTAGGGATTTGGGGATGTTGGCCGAGTTCGTCTAAGCGTATAGCTTCCTGTTGAAAGAGTTCAGCAGCTTTGTGGGCAACCTCAAAGCTGGCATTCTCCAGATAAAGTTGCTTAATGACACAGTGGGGTTTGCTGGGAATATCTTCATCAACTGCCAAAAAGGTGCGGCCAAATCCACCGCGACCAATCGCTTGCAGGGGACGATATCGATCTTTGAGCCGCAACTTAGCGCTGCAACTCAGACAAAATTGAGCCGAGTCTGAATTGGCAGGAGCAAGACATCCCGGAGTGACACAGTAGCTCATTCGTTATTGTTCATTGTTCATTGTTCATGG
>DNXU01000026.1:11545-13694 GCA_003505715.1 Cyanobacteria bacterium UBA8803
GAGAAAGGCAATGAACTATGAACAGCCTATACTCATATAAGTTCATACAATTATCGCTTATTAGCCTGGTAGGTGTAAAAGTTTTGTAGCAGACCCACTGTCTCAAAATGATACCCAGGCAACAAGGGTTTCATACTCAAGTCCGTGCGGTAAATGCTGAAAACCACCCAGTTCTGTCGTTCTGTGCTTTGGGAAATCAGCTGCTGGATTTGGGGGCGTCCAGTGTCCACCAGGGTTTGGCACTGACGCTTTAGAAATTCGGGATTCTGCTGGAGAAACTCTAAATTAGTGGGCGCTTGGCTGCATACCTCGTCTTTGAGATACGTTGAGAGCTTCTCCACAGCATACTGCTCGTAGGCATCCTGACCGGGGTTGGTCAGAGCCATCGACACACCCAAACCTACCAGTAGTACTCCGGCCAGCCCTGCAAACACTTGTAAAATTTTCATATTACCCTGTTAACCTTTCCTATGTAATGACTACAGCCTTTGAGAGGGGAGTTCCGTCTGAACCAAAAATTGGGACTAGTTAAATTTATCTGTTAGATGCTATACTAGATAACCGGATGGCGAGCGTAGCCAAGTGGTTAAGGCAGTGGATTGTGGTTCCACCACTCGTGGGTTCGAGTCCCATCGTTCGCCCTCTTTTACCAGCACACAGCCCTCACGCCTCAAGCCTTTGGGTACAATAATCCTATCTTTTTCGCTACTCTATAGGGCTTTAAGCAAGCCCTAATAACTCTGCAAAATTAGATCAACTTTAGGACACTGAAGTGGCACAAAAGGATCGATTAGCAGAGATCAACGCCGAACTCAAAGCGGGAAATATCGGCGTGTAAGTTCGCCAAAGAGGAAATCGCCTATACTTAAAGCCCTACAAGAGAGTTGCCCTACTGTGCTTTTTCACGAAAGAGCTTTTCGATTTCGGCGAGCAAGAATTATACTAGAATTACCAAATCGTTAAGCTTCCTCAGTTGGTTGTTCCAGGGTTCGAGCCAACCAAGCACTCAACTCCTCCATATTGGTGAATGCTAACAAAGCCTCATGAAGTTGTTCTAATTGAAGTATTGAAAGTCGATCGAGCTGTTGCTGCTGCGCGTCAGGAATCGTACCCAGAGTTCGAGAAAGTAAGCGCAGGAGAAGCGATCGCTGTCGTTGCAAGTTGAGTAATCGTTCCTCTTCTCGTCCTTTCATCAACCCTTCTTGTAATCCTTCTTGTCGAGAGGTATCCACCACGTTATTCAAGTCGCGATAGTATTTCAAACTATTTTGGTAGGTTTCCTGTTCGAGGGGCGAGAAATTAGCAATTTCAGCGACATCAAACAATTGGTTGAAGATCGTCTCTTGCAGGGGTTGGGGGCGATCGCTCAACTCTGATAAATGCTTGAGCAGAAAGAGCCACTTGTCGAAATGAGACTCTAATTCCTCCAGGGATTTTGTAAACTTGGGTAATTCGATATAAATAAACTTGAGTTTGTCATAAAACACCTCACAGTGTTGATTCTTTAGCTCCACTGTATGGAGTAAGGTTTCTTCATGTCGATGCTCCTCAAAGATGAAGTCTAGAATTCCCACCGTGTAGACGGCTGTCAGTTGATAATTCCAATCTCCTTTCAAGGCTTGTTCTTGGATCGGAAAAGTGGCGTAATAGACGCTTCTATCTTTGAAGAAGTTTTGTTTGGCTTTTTGAATCTCGACAATAAACCTTTCTCCCGTTTTAGCTTGGCAGTAGATGTCGAAAATGGCTTTGCGGTCGAGGGGTGCATTGCCTAAATTTTCGTTGTTTTTATAGGTGACATCTTGAATGCGGTGGTGTTCGGGCAAGAGAGTATTTAGAAAATCAATTAATAACTGTTTATTTGGCTCCGTGCCAAAGACGCGCTTGAAGCCAAAATCGGTGAGTAAATTAATATACTTATCTTTGAGGGGCAAGGTCATAAGCTGTTACCCATGAAGGCTGACCGAGTAAGAGCAAGTTTCTATGTTTATTATAGGATGAGTAGAGTCTCTTGCTGGGTAGCCATAACTGAACAAATCCAATACACAAGACTAATTCATCCCTCATCCTTCACTTAAGCTCGATTTCAACCAATTTAGTTCTTGAGGATAGACCTGACTGAATGCGGATGTAAACTACCTACACCAACCTG
>DNXU01000067.1 GCA_003505715.1 Cyanobacteria bacterium UBA8803
ACCCGCCCTGCCACAGGTTTTATTATGGTTAATCAATCGGAATCCACACTTGCGACTCCTGTAACTCTAGTTCAAAGTCTAGGAACATCCACAACACCAAACCAATCCGGTTGGTGGTTATAAAGGAAACTGAGTTGGTGACGAACTTTCTTGTCCCGATTTTCTTCAACGTTAATGTGACTTTGTATAGAGAGAGTCAACATGTCTGTAACGGATACTACTAAAGTGAGAGCAACCAGAAGGATTGAGAGCTGCGATCGCATCAGCATGACAGGTAACGGTTTGGCTAGATGCCTTAATCAACCCATGGCAGGTCTAGCTTTGCTAGCAGTTATGGCCGCTGCTGTACCTGCGCCCAGTATGGCTCAAGTCCCTACCTTTTCCCCTGAAGCCCCAACTGGGATAAACACAGTGCCAGTAAAACCTCCCATTGTTACGCCTGCCGAATTTAATCGGTTGAACGCAGTACCAACAGAAGCAGCTTACACCTTGGGATCGGGCGATCGCTTCCGCATGGATATCTTTGATGTGCCAGAATACAGCGGTGAATACCAAGTTCTGGTAGATGGCACCCTCAATTTACCAGTTATTGGCAGCGTAAAGGTGGTCGGGTTAACCATTCCACAGGCTACCGAAATAATTTCCCAACGGTATGCTCGCTATGTGAGACGCCCCTTGGTGACACTAAGCCTGCTCGCTGCTCGTCCCCTCAAAATTGCGGTAGGTGGGGAAGTAAATCGCCCTGGCTCTTATAGCGTGATCTTGAACGAAGGCCAACAATTTCCGACTGTAACCGAAGTGATTAAGCTGGCTGGCGGCATTACGCGATCGGCAGATGTCCGCCAAGTGCGCATCCGCCGTCGCAGCACCCCGGTAAAGCTGGAAGTCTTCAATGTTGATCTCTGGGAATTATTACAGATTAGCAATCTCAGTCAGGACATCCCTTTGAGAGATGGAGACGAAATTTTTATCCCAACCACAACGGGTATTGACCCAATCGAAAGTCGCCAACTGGCAACGGCTAGCTTTGCGGCAGATACTACTGAACCTATCAAAGTAGCCGTGGTAGGAGAAGTTGTGCGTCCTGGTCCCTATAGCGTAACGGGTGCTTCTGCTGGTGCGACTACAGCTGATCTGAACCGTACTAGTCAAGGTGGCGTCACCAGAGAACCCCCCACAGTTACCCAAGCTATCCAAGTGGCTGGGGGTATTACTCAATTGGCTGATATTCGCCAAGTGCAGGTGCGGCGTACTACCAGAGATGGCTCCCAGCAAGTGATTGACGTGAATCTCTGGGAGTTGTTACAGAATGGTGACCTCGCTCAAGATGTGATCTTGCAGGAGGGAGATACGATTTTTGTACCTACTGCCACAGCGCTTAGTGCTTCTGAGGCAACGGAGTTGGCATCTGCTAGTTTTTCTGCTGCGATCATTACCGTCAATGTGGTGGGAGAAGTCACTAAACCGGGAGTTGTCCAAGTGCCAGCCAACGCACCCTTGAATCAAGCGTTGCTAGCAGCTGGAGGATTTGACAATCGTCGAGCGCGTAAGAGTTCTGTCCAGTTGATTCGTCTCAACGCTAATGGCACAGTTGACAAACGGAAAGTGGAAGTAGACTTTACTGCGGGAGTCAACGATGAAACAAATCCTCCTCTGCGACCCAACGACGTGATTGTGGTTGATCGCTCCGGTTTCACCAGCTTTACAGATACTCTAGGTACGGTAACGAGACCTCTTGGGGATTTCTTCTCGATCTTCAACTTCTTTAGACTTTTCTAATCGGCTCTCCCGGCTCTGTGCTGATAACTAAATATAATGGTTGGTAATTGGTAATTGGTAATCGGTAATTGATCAGCAATTTTTTGCCGATTACCGATCGCCTATTACCCATCACCCTGTAACCTATAAGCTTGGCATCTACCCTGTGGTTGAATTTAATCCAAAATCTAAAATCTAAAATCTAAAATTATGGAGCTTCCGGCATTTTAGCTAACATAATAGATATTAAACAAAGGGTGAAAGGAGGACTAGCGCTTCTCCCTACCCGCCCTTGGGTTGGAGTGTCCGCGCTAGTAAAGTTTATGAAATTCGTATTCGTCGCACTCACCACAGTTCTGACCGCAATCGGCATAACCATTCCAGCAACTGCTCAAATCCAAAGCCCTTCTCAAGACTTTTTCGAGCAGGGATGGGAGCAACTTGAACGAGAAATTCAGATTCTTCAGGGAGAACGCTCGGACTCATCTGATTCATTATCGGATGCAGAGGAGAATGTTTCACCACCTGAATCGAAACCTTTACTCGAAGTAAATCCCTCTTCATCTAGCGATCCCAACCAAAAGCCAAATGAAGTTGAACCTCCTAACCAGCAACCAAATCAGCCGGAGTTGAGTAATTAATCCGTCATGAACTGCGTACACCAGAACGCATGAAAATTCTTATTCCCTCTGCCTTCTGCCTTCTACTCTCTGCCTCTGCCCTCTACCCTCTACCTGCGTTCGGACTTCGGCGTGATCTCAGCGTCGAAGCCTCACACCAAAATCTACCTTATCCCCTCTCCCCAACTCCCCCAGACTCTCAGGTTTAGGTAGACTGATAACAAAACCGATTCAGTTGCTGTGCTTCTGGGCTTTTAATGTCTGGTATTGAGAATCCTTGCCTCAGTTTAGCGATCGCTCGTCTGTCCGCCGCTGGGGCAGATAACTTCGCCATTTGGGTAATCGAAGCTCCTTATCCTGGGGGCTATGTTCATCATGACTCTACCTGGCCAGAGACCATGACTCAGACCTGGCTAGCGTGGCAGCAGATGTTTTCCCTAGGAGACTTACCCCATGTCCCCCTGATCCATCACGCGCCTAAAGGAACCCCGACATTGCCGCCGGATGCTGACATCACTGCGCCAAATCCAAATATTGGTTACGGGGGTCGTTTAATGCACCTTTTGGGGGTTGATTTGTGGAATTGGCTGTTTGCAGGTTCTATTCAAACGGCTCTGGCGGAAAGTCGAGGTATTGCCAGAGGGCAAAATAAACCGCTACGCTTGCGATTGGAAATTCGACATCCGGATTTTATTCCACTCCCGTGGGAAATTATGCAAGAAATGGCGGGCAAACCAGCGATTTCCCTTTCGCCACAGCTGCTGTTCAGCCGCACAACAAGTAATGTTGACTCACTCAAGCTCAGTATTCGGACAAAACAAGCGCTAAACATCTTGCTAGTTTTGGGACAGGATGCTCATAGATCGAGCCGTTTAGCTGTCCGGTTGCAGCTTGAGCAAGAGGCAGCGGCTTTGGAGAACGTCTTTAAAGCTTCCGGACGCTCTAATCCAATGTCAGTTCCCTGTTACGTTAAGAAACTCCTACAGCCTACACCAGCCCAACTCATCGAGGCTTTGGAAAGCGATGTCTACAATATTTTGTTTTATGCTGGTCATGGCGAACCAGGACCTGATGGGGGTATGTTATTTTTAAATCCCGATGCCACCATCAACGGCACGGAACTCGCTCAAGTTCTGGTACGCAATCAAGTCACCTTGGCAGTTTTCAATGCCTGTTGGGGAGCCCAACCGGAGCGTGTTGGTTCCCAAACTATTCCCCGCAGCAGCTTAGCTGAAGTGTTAATTCACCATGGCGTTCCTGCGGTTTTAGGGATGCGCGACTCAATCGCTGACCAAGAAGCCTTAAGTTTTATTCAAAGCCTTGCTCAAGCCCTTGCTGCCCGGATGCCTATCGACCAAGCTGTAGCCTTAGCAAGGCAGCAACTGTTGACCCTTTACAAGTTCAATCAACCTGCTTGGACTTTGCCTGTACTGTACATGCATCCGGAATTTCAAGGTGAGTTAATTCCACCGATAGAAGAAGGTATCACCGAACTCCCCAACATGCAAACGAACTGGGAAGGCCCTCCCGCCCCAGTGGCCTGTTTGCGTACTGTAGGATCAACGGATAAGGTTTGGCGGATTCGGGGCGGACTGATGCGCGTAGGACGGGGTCAGGAGAACGATTTGGTGATTGGAGATGAGATGTGGGTCAGCTACAAACATGCAGAAATTATCTGCCGCGAGGGGATTACCGACCAAGAAAACATTCCCACTTACTTCCTGCGCGATTTTTCTCGCAACGGTACCCATATTTTACGACCTGAAGGGTGGCAAAGAATCCACCATCAGGAGGTGCCTTTGCAGTCGGGCATCAAGTTAAAGTTTGGCAGTACCCAAGGTCAAACTCTGGAGTTTGTTATTGAAGGTAAGGAAGAAGGATGAGGGATGAGGGATGAGGGGATGAGGG
>DNXU01000556.1:0-921 GCA_003505715.1 Cyanobacteria bacterium UBA8803
TGCCAGCCTAACTGTTCTCTGGCTTTGGCTGGGTTGCCTCGGCTGATGGCGAGATCGGTGGGTCGTAATAGGCTGGCATCGGTAACGACATGATCTTGCCAGTTCAACCCTAGACAATCAAATGCTGCTGCTACAAACTCTTCTAATTTGTAACTCGATCCGGTTGCGATCGCGTAATCATCCGGTTGGTCTTGCTGCAACATTAAATACATGGCCTCAACGTATTCTGGTGCCCAACCCCAATCTCGTTGAATGTCAACATTGCCCAGAAATAGTTTTTCTTTACTGCCTCCGGCAATGCGGCAAGCTGCTGCCACAATCTTTTGCGTGACAAACCGCTGGGGTCTTAGGGGAGACTCGTGATTGAAGAGAATGCCAGAACAAGCAAATAGGCCGTAAGCTTCCCGGTAGTTGGCAACTTCCCAAAAGGCTGTTGCTTTTGCTACAGCATAGGGACTTCTGGGACGGAATGGGGTAGTTTCATCAGCGGCTTGTTCGCCGATATCTCCAAAGCATTCGCTCGAACCCGCGTTGTAGAATTTGATGGGCGCACCTGTAAAGCGAATGGCTTCTAAGAGATTTAAAGTACCGATACAAATGCTATCTAGGGTTTCTACAGGTTGCTCGAAGGAAAGAGCTACAGAACTCTGTCCAGCTAGGTTATACACTTCATCGGGCTGAGTTTTATGGAGTACTTGTAAAACACTGCGAAAATCGGTCAAGACGGCAGATTCTAATTTCACCTGGTCGCGGATACCCAAGCGCATCAAATTTTGGAAGGATGATATTTGAGCATCCCGTGAAGTGCCGCAGACGGTGTAGCCTCGGTCGAGCAGTAATTTAGCGAGATAAGCTCCATCTTGACCGGACACGCCGCAAATTAGTGCTTTTTTCATAATTGTTGGTTGTTGGTTATTTGTT
>DNXU01000556.1:1010-2160 GCA_003505715.1 Cyanobacteria bacterium UBA8803
GTGCCCCCCGACCCCCAATCCTGGGGGGATAAATTTCTTGTTCCCCCCAGATTTGGGGGGTTAGGGGGGCGTTTGCGTAAGTCCTATTGTCAATAACTCTGTGTTATTAGCCATTAGCTATTAGTTATTTGATTTTGAGGACGATAACATGGTTTTGAGGGCTGCGCTCAAATAACCAATCTGACCGTAGGCATAGACTAAATTATCAAAGCGCTTGGCGGGATCGGTAAAATATTTTAAGGACTTGTAGAGTCCGCGTACCATGCGCTCGCCACCACGGCTGAGCTGACCGATACCTGTCCGACCGGCAATTTCTTCTCGATAACATTCGCTGATGCCTTGCCACCAGCTGCGCTGTAAAAACCAGCTGGGTTTGAGCCGTTCCGGAGCAACGTTGTGCGCGGCTAAGGCTTCGGGAATATAGGCTACCTGCCAACCTTGCTCAAGGGCAAGTTCCGTCATGTACAATTCTTCATTGGAGAGTAAATTTTTGCCCTTACGTCCCAGATTGGGATCGAAGCCGCCAATTTGTTCGAGGAAGGTGCGGCGGATGGAGTAGTTCAAGCCTCTAGGAGTTAGGCCGGGTTGCGTTATCTGGACAAGGGTATCGCCCAGGTCATACAATCCTAAATTTCCTGCTAGTTCTGGAGAAATCCAGTTGGGGGGAGTGATGCCATCGGGCCAGATGAGGGTCACTTTGCCACCAGCCACTACGAGTTTTTCGTTATCTTGATAAGCCGCGATCAGTACCTTTAACCACTGGGGACTAGCGACGGCATCGTCATCAAGATAGGCGAGAATGGGAGCGGTAGTTTCTTTGGCTCCGGTGTTGCGAGCGACTGACAGACCGAGTTCTTTTTCGTAAACGTATTTGAGGCGCGGGTGGGGCAGGCGTGCTTCTACAACTTCCCGGGTGCGATCGCTTGATGCATTATCGACCACGACGACTTCAAAATCCGGGCAATCCTGAGCCAGTAAGCTATCAATGGCAGCTCCTAAATAGATATCCCGATTGTGGGTACAGATAATCGCAGCGATCTGAGGCTCCGGCATAAATTTCGGGTTGAGCAATAGCTAGGTAATTCAAGCCGCTCTGTTATAACACATAAATTTGGTAGTGAAAATAGGAATGAGGGATGAGGGATGAGGG
>DNXU01000556.1:2270-5614 GCA_003505715.1 Cyanobacteria bacterium UBA8803
CCCTCATCCCTCATCCTTCATCCTTCTTTTCCAGCCACTCAATTACCTTAGCTTGTTCTGAAAGTTGGGCTTGTCGTTGTCCGAGATCCCTAGCCCATGTACCGTATAGGTTAATTGGCGTAGTCAGCAGATCGAGGGGAGGAGCTTGACCTGCGATCGCTTTTACAGTAACGCTCGGTAATTCCTTCAGTAGCCAACGACTGAGTAGATACAGAGATTTTCGAGCAGTTAATTTGGGTCGCAACTCAACGCCGTGCAGTTCGTGCAAGTATTTATTAGAACGACCGTAGCGCTGCCATTGGCTCTTGAATTCGGCGATCGTGGCACGGTGGCGATGCTGGACAATTGCTGCTTCGGCAAAATAAAGCTGCCAAGGGGTTTGCCGCTGAATTCGCCAACACATGTCCGCATCGCCGCCAGTGGTCATGTAGGGACGGAATAATCCTACCTCCTCGAAGACTTGGCGGCGAATAGCTAAGTTAGCGGTTTGACCGTAGGGACAGAAGGGATGGGCAAGGGTATCTTTTTGAGTCATGGTGCCCTGGCGCTCGGCATGTTTTTCCAGTAGGGTTTTACCGGGGAGGGCGGAAACTTCACCCACCACTAAACCTACCTTTGAGTCAGCAAAGGGAGCAACTAGGAGACTCAACCACTGGGGTAGGGGGCGGCAGTCGGCATCGGTAAAGGCTAGAATCTCACCTGTAGCTACCTTAATGGCTTGGTTGCGAGCAGCGTAGGAGCTTTGAATTTGGTTTTCGGTGAGAGGATGAAGCTTAACTCCTCTAGATTGGGCTTCAACTGCTGCTGCTTCGAGCAGGTTGGCGGTGCGATCGCTACTGTTATTGTCTACTAGTAAATACTCTACCCGCTCGGCTGGGTAAGTTTGAGAGAGCAGACAACGAATTAAGTCGGGCAAGTCTGCCTCGCCATTATAGATAGGGGCAATAACTGAAACTTTGGGTAAAAAGGGTGGATCTGGTTGGTTATTGGTTGCGCGATCGAGGGTCATAGTCTTAATTAACGCATTTAAATTTCTTTCCCTCTAGGAAGAGGGTCAAACAGTTTTAGCCTAAAGCTATAGAAGTATATTCGTGACATCTTTACAAGTTTAAGCCATGATGGTGAGTAAATAACTCTTAATCGCTTACTTCTACGTACTACTTAAGGGATTTTACGGATGCAAGTACTGGGTATCTATACTTTAGCTAATGATGTCGTATATGACCAATTAGTGGCTTTGTTAAATAGCATTGAAGCGAATGTTAGTCCAGATATTCCTGTTTGCGTGATTCCTTACGATAACCAACTCGACAAGGTTAAGCTGGAATTAGAATCTAGAGCTAATGTTACTTTGTTTGATAACTGGGAATCGCTCCAGCGTTGGGAAGATTTCGCTCATCAAGTTTGGGCAGCCCATCCTAGGGCTAAGGCCAATAAATTATGGCGTCCTAGATGGTATGGGGGGCACTTACAAAGAAAATTTGCCGCTTTCGATGGTTCCTTCGATAAATTTGTATTTTATGATGCTGACAGTTTGGCGATGAAGCCCCTCGACCCTATATTTGATAAACTAAAAGATTACGACTTTGTCTTTGATGATTGGGAACACCATAAACCCACTTCTGTAGCTGCATTAAATATTGAGAGCATCGAGTCAAGTGGACTTTACCAAGAAGCCACAATTCGGCCTAAGCTCCATTGCGGGAGTTTTTTTGCCTCGAAAAAAGGCTTGTTCGGACCCGCAGAACTAGCTCGTCTGAAGGAGCAGTTGCTCGTCCAAAGAGAAGTTGCCTGGATTAACAAGCATGGTTGGTGGGATGAAACTTTTTTATTCAATTACATGACTCTGCGGTCGGAACGTCCTTTATTTAACTTTACCCTAAGTTCCAACTGGCAAGACAGAACAGGGAACTGTGCAGATGCCGATGCCTTTGTGAATATTGATAATGTTCTTTATAATGAGCGAGGATTAAAACCTATCCATCGCCTTCACTATATGAACTATGGTTCAAGAGATTTTGAGCGTTTGTGTCAAGGGGAGGATGTAGATATTCGTTATAAAGATGTTTTCTTACATTATCGTTTTATGAAGGAACCAGGCCAGAAACCTATCGAGCTAAAACCAACCCAAGCATTAGCGAACCCTAAGCGCTCTGTACAAGATATTTTCGGAACAATTAAAAGAAAAATATCATAAACATTGAATTGATATTATGCCTAAAGTTAGCGTTTGCATTCCCACGTACAATCGAGCTAAAGTGCTGCCTTACGCTGTCAATAGCGTTCTGAACCAAACTTATAGTGATTTTGAATTAATTATCTGTGATGATGGCTCTACAGATGATACACCTGTGGTAGTCAGCCAGTGGCATGACCAGAGGATTCGCTATATCCAGCATCCGCAAAATATTGGGCGCAGTAAAAACATGCGCTCTGGATTTGATGCCGCTCGGGGAAGTTACTTTATTAAGTTTGATGATGATGATGCCCTGACTCCTGAATTTTTAGAAAAAACGGTAGCTGTGTTAGAGGCGGAACCTACGGTAGATTTTGTTTGTAGCAATCATTGGATTATTAATCAAAACGGTGAACGAGTGGAATCGGCGACTAAGGAGAATGCTGCTAAGTGGGGAAAAGATAAGCTCAATCGAGGAGTGATTCCGGACTTGATGAGGCAAACCTTTGACTACCAAAGCTTGCAGGTGGGTTCAACGCTGTTTCGCCGTGCTTGTTTGGCACAGGTGAGTTACATGCGTCCGGAAGCAGATGGCTGTGAGGATTTCGATTTATTAGTGCGGTTAGCGATCGCGGGCAAGTGTGGGTATTTTCTGCCAGAATATTTGATGGAGTATCGCTTTCACGGTGGCCAAACTAGTTTGAGGCAGAACCTGCATTTTTTGTCAGCCAAGGTTTTTTGTATCAGCAGTTATAGGTTTCCGGATGAGGAATTAGAGAAACTCAGAATTAAGAAATTAGCCTGGACTCAGGAAGCATTAGGGTTAAGGCTAATTGAAAATGGCAATCAAATCGAGGGACGCCAGATGTTGCGAGAGGCAACAGAGGTATTAGGAAATACGCGCCGAGCCACCTTGGGTTTGATACTGTCTTACTTACCAGCTAGTTTGGGGCAATTGGCTTTCCATGGTTTTCGGCAGGTGCGTCCTAAAGACTATGCGGAGCAAGTACGAGATGCTACGGGTTAATTGGTAATTGGTAATTGGTACAGATTGGGGTATGTTAATCGTTTGTCCTGCTGCCACTAAAGCCGCCTCTTCTGGGTCATCCCATTCTAGGGGAAATAGAACCGTCATTTCTCCTTTAGTAAGCTGTTCAGCCTTTAAATA
>DNXU01000483.1:0-1575 GCA_003505715.1 Cyanobacteria bacterium UBA8803
ATTGGTGATTGGTGATTGGTAATGGGTGATTGGTGATTGGTGATTGGTGATTGGTAATTGGCTCCCCTATTCCCAATTACCAATTACCAATTACCAAATACTTGAAATTGTTGCTCGTTAATTCGGCCAGCTTGGTAAAGGGTTTGGGTGATTTGGGAAATTGTTAATACTGTATGGGCTTGATAACCGTTGGCTTTTAGTCGGTCTTTTACCCCTTGTTCGTGATCGATAAATACTACAATATCATGCACTTTTAATCCGGCTGATTCGAGCTTGGCTGCTCCTTCCATCACACTTTTACCACTGATGAGAATATCGTCAACAACCACAACTGTTTCTCCTAGCTCGAAGTGACCCTCGATCGCTCGCCGGGTGCCGTGGGCTTTCACTTCCTTGCGGGGAAAAATCATGGGGTGATTCAGGCGTAGGGATAACCCAGTTGCTGTTGGTAAAGAACCATAGGGAATGCCAGCAATGCGGTCAAAGTTGAGGTCTTTGAGAATATCCGCATAGGCACCAAGCATTTGATGGAAGAGTTGGGGGTTAGAGATGACTTTTCTGAGGTCAATGTAATAGGGAAAGGTTGCTCCTGATGCCTGAACAAACTCGCCAAACAGAATGCAGCCAAGATCGTAGAGCTGTAAAATCAAATCCTGATAGGGGTGTTCTTCTAACAAACAAACATCAGGCATCCATAGGTCACAGGTCAAACCTTCACCAATAATCTGGTTTCTAGTTTGATTAATTTCCGCTCGCAGAGGCTCAATGGCAACAGCAGGTTGTTCGCTTGCTAAAACATCTTGGGGCACCGGGATGAGTAAACCATCACCATTAACATTCAACCCTGCTGCTAGGATTTGTTTAAGGTCGCTGCCTCCCTCAGCCCAAATGCTCCGCACGAGGATAATCCGTTCCGGAGCAATAGCTCTAATTCTACCCAAAACCTCTGGGGAGGTAGTGCCTACTTCCAAAGCCAATTCTTCAGGAGTTCCCCAACTTTTTGCCTCTTTGACCACCTGCAAGTAAAGGGGTGACTCAGGCGCGGGATACTGCTGCAACGCCACGGCAGCAGGATTAGAAGTACAGCACAAAACAAACGCCGCTTTACCCGGATAAATCAAAAACGGTGCCACATGGTCTTGCCCGGAATAAGGAGTAAGAGTAATAGCATCGACCTCCCACTCTTGAAAAACCGTCTGAGCAAAGATACTGCTAGTATTGAGGTCACCATGTTTAGCATCCAAAATAATCGGCAGATGAGCGGGGATAGCTTTGAGGGTGCGCTGGAGCAGTTCTTGTCCTGAGGCACCCAACGCTTTGTAAAAGCCAAAAGTAGGTTTATAAGCGCAAACTAAATCTGCGGTTTGGGCAATAATAAATTGCAACCACTCCCACAAATCATCAACGCTGCCTCGCTCGCCTTTGTTACAGTAGCGGCTAGGCATCATTTCTGGATTCGGATCGAGTCCCACCACTAGCAAGCTCTGATTTTTAGCGATCGCTGCATTCAATTTCTCAAAAAAGCTCATTAAACCAACCCGCTAGCAACAAAAAATGAAGGATGAGGGATGAGGG
>DNXU01000483.1:1814-2372 GCA_003505715.1 Cyanobacteria bacterium UBA8803
ACTAACAACCAACAACTAACAATTACTGCCTTTACTCAAACTGAAATAGAATAAGTTGTGACAACGTATTGCAGTAATCCCTCACAGGCATCTAGTAGCAAATCGATTACCTTATTAAATCCCTCCGGGCCGCCGTAGTAGGGATCGGGGACTTCTCGCTCGGAGTGGTGAGAGGCAAACTCACACATCAATCGGACTTTGTCTCGATACTTGCCAGTGGGATCGAGGGAGAGAATATCCCGATAGTTCTCCCGATCCATTGCCAAAATTAGGTCAAAGGTTTCAAAGTCAGACTTCTCGAACTGCCGTGCCTGACCTTTAAGCTTGATCCCGCGACGGCTAGCAGCTGCTGACATACGCCGATCCGGGGCAGCCCCAATGTGATAGCTGCTAGTCCCAGCTGAATCGCAGATAATCCGATCGCCAAGACCCGCTTGTTCGATCAAGTGATTCATGATGTTCTCAGCTGATGGAGAACGGCAGATATTACCAAGGCAGACAAAAAGTAGCTTACAGCCCATAGGTATAATATTAAACTTCGTCGATTTCTACTTGCGC
>DNXU01000483.1:2436-15022 GCA_003505715.1 Cyanobacteria bacterium UBA8803
TCCCCTTCGGCTACGCTCAGGGTAAACCCATCCCCCTTCCCCCATTCCCCATTTGATTCCAAGGAAAGAAGTTGATGTTCAAGTCGCGTCCTACCACCTATATCACCTACCGCAAGCGCCAAAGATCATTACCGCTCAAGGCAATTGTCCTAGCTACACCCTTAGTTTTAATTTTTCTCGAAGTGTTGGCTCGACTTTTGGTCGGCATTACGGGTAAAACTACTGAGTTAGCAGCCTATGAAGGCGAACCTGCCATTGTTAACGTTTACCGTCTTAAGTTCCTTGACCAGAACCAAAAGCCCTACGATGGCTTATCAGATCGGGGACAGCTGTCTGCTCAACGAAGTCTAGCTGTCGGCTATCGCTTAGTCGGCAACCAGCAGAGTAGTTTTTGGCAGATTAACGAACAGGGTTTCCGTGACGATAACCCAGTGCCTCTGGCCAAACCAAAAGATGAAATTAGAATTTTTCTATTAGGGGGTTCTACGGCCTTCGGTCAGTGGAATCCCAGTAACAAAGCCACATTAGCCAGCAAACTGGAAGCTCGTCTCAACGAAAGGATAGCGCAACAGAGGCGTTCTCCAGAGAAATACCGACCAGCCATATTACCCTTTTACAAACCCGATCGCATTAAGGCTCTAGCTTTACCACCCCAAATGCGAGATGGTCAGTATCGAGTTATTAATGCCGCCGTACCGGGTTATGCCTCTGGCAACCAACTAGCTCAATTAGCCCTCCAGATTTTACCCTACAGTCCAGATGCAATTGTAGTTTTGGATGGATATACAGACTTACTGTTGCCGAGCGATCGCATTGCGACGGATATTCCCCATATGGAAAAGTTCTTGAGTAATGCGCCGGGACATTTGTGGATCTTCCTCACCCAGCAGTTGCGTTATGCGATCGCAGAGATGTATTTAGTGAGAGCCACTCAATACTGGATTTTGCGTCCTCAACCTTCTGCTAGTCGGTTGAGCCTGATGGCACTTGATGAGACAAAGCCTCTAGATCGCTATCTAGCGGCTGAACCTGCTGAACTGGAACGTCGAGTAGCACGTTACCGCGAAATGAAAAAGCAAATGGTGCGTCTGACTACAGGAGCCAAAATTCGTTTGATTGTAGCTCTTCAACCAGAAATCACCGGTCTTAGCAGCAGCAAGCGTTCGTCCAGAGAGCAGGAAATTCTTAATCAATTAGGACCCATTTATCAGCAACGGGTACAGATGGGTTATGACCAATTGCAGCGAGCTAGTCAAGAACTTCAGAAAGCCTATCCCAAAAATCTCAGAATGCTGAGTTTCTACCAGCTCGATCGAGAGGTAAACGAAGAGGTATTTTATGATGCGATTCACCTGACTGAGCAAGGAAATGCCTTACTAGTCGATACATTTTATCGAGAACTGTCTAATTCCCCCCAGTTACAAGTAATTCCGCCTAAGATGCCTAAATAAGGAAACAGGGAACAGGCTTCTGCCGTGAGCGTCAGCCTGTTCCCTGTTTCCTTCTCTCAAAAATCACAATCCGGGCAGATTTAGCCCACTGGTAAGTTCTTCCATGCGTTCCCGCATTGTAGTTGTGGACTTTTCGTAAGCATCTTTCATTGCTTCGGTAACGGTTTGCGAGAGTGCTTCTGCTCCTTGATTGAGGGCATCGGCAGAAATTTCTACTCGCAGGGGTTCCTGGTTGCCGCTCATCACAACCTTGACGCTGACATCAGTTGATGTGCCCTCAATCTCCATTTGCTCCAATTCTTCTTGAAGCTGTTTAGCACCTTGTTGAACCTGCTGGGCTTTTTTGAAGGCTTCAGTAAGTTCCTTCATTTTGCCCAGACCGAAGCCAAATCCTTGTCCTTTGGTCATAACTGGTTGATTTTATCTGAGTTGGACGGGTGTATCATGGGTCAAGTCTTAATCTTAATATCGCTTTGGTTACTGTAACATCCCTAAACGGATTGAAACTCGCCTAGGATTCTCACTTCTGGCTCTAACCAGAGCGACCAATGTTGTTCTACTTGCTGTTGGACGTGGCGGATGAGTTGGAAGATATCGCTGGCTTTAGCACCGCCACAATTGAGAATAAAGTTGGCATGACGTTCGGCCACTTGAGCGCCACCAATTTGGTAGCCTTTCAGACCGAGTTGTTCAATCAACCAACCAGCAGCCTGGGACTCTGGGTTGCGGAAGACACTACCGCAACTCGGTAAGTGGTAAGGCTGAGATCTGTGCCGTTGCTTCAAATGTTGAGCTGTTGTTGCCCGCACTTTTTTGGGATCGGCACCAGGTTTCAACTGAAATGTTGCCTGAGTGACCAGACGAGCGCCACCTTGGAGGATGGAGGTGCGATAGGCAAAGCCTAACTCTTGGGGAGTTAGCAACTCGACTTTAGCATTGGACGAGATGGTTTGCACGTTAACCAGCAAGTCTGCCGCGCAGCTGTTGTGAGCACCAGCATTCATGACGACAGCACCACCAACTGTGCCTGGAATGCCTACAGCCCATTCCAGTCCTTCCCAGCCTCGTTCTGCTGCAAGCCATGCCAGACGGGCTATTGATTCCCCAGCTCCAGCTGTCACTCTTCCCGTATCAAGATCGAAATGACTATAGCGGAGGTGGCGAGTACCAATCACCAATCCCGGCAAGCCGCGATCGCTCACGAGCAGATTAGAACCTGCTCCTAACAGCGTCAGGGGTAAGCCTTGAGTATCGGCCCACTCAAAACTCGCTTGCAGATCTTCTAAATGTCTGGGAGCGACGTACCACTCTGCTGGACCGCCAACTCGAAAGGAGGTCAGGCTAGCTAAAGGCACCTGCGATCGCACCAGGCAATCAGTTCCAGGCAAGTAAAGCTGGGACTGGCATGGGGTCTGCTTCGGGCTAACTTCGCTAGTAACGCGGGGGGAATCATAGGACAAGGTCATATTAATACACGTCAAAATAGTGCCGATTAGTCTTGGGCAGTTGAGGCGAAATCGAATTTATTTTTCGATTTTTGGTTGGCCAAACTCAATAGTTCTGGCTCAATTGCGCAGTCTGGTAGAAGTCCATCACCTGGGGAATAATCTGATTGAGATTACCAGCTCCTAGAAATATGGCCAAGTCTCCAGGTTGCAGGATTTTGGTTAGACGCCCTGAAACATTCTCCAGAGTAGGTTCGTAATACACCCTTTGATGGTGAGCTGCGATCGCTTTTTGCACCTGCTCGCCAGTAATTTGCCCGACATTGGGTTCGCCAGCACTGTAAATGTCAGTGACAACGACCAGATCGGCATCGCCAAAGGATTTAGCAAATTCATGCCAAAATGTCAACGTGCGACTGTAGCGGTGGGGTTGAAAAATAGCGATAACCCGTTGGGGTGCTTTCACTTGCAAGCGTGCGGCTGCCAGGGTTACTTGGATTTCACTGGGGTGATGAGCGTAATCATCGACAAACGTAATACCGTGGTAGTAACCCCGTACCTCGAAGCGCCGTTTAGCCCCTTCAAAGGTAGCAACTGCCGATGCGATCGCCTCAAATTCCAAGCCTAAATGCCGCCCTACTGCCACAGCCGCCAGAGCATTGCTGAGATTGTGTTTCCCTAACAACTTCAGATTTAGCTCGCCCAATACTTTATCGCCCTCCCAAACTCTAGCGGTGGTGCCATCTGCTTGATAAGCAATGCAATCAACGCTATAATCAGCTCCTGCATCTCGACGCAAGCTATAACTGATGGTGGGAGTTAAGCGATCGCGCAGGGTTTCGCAATCAATGCAACCGACCAAGGTTTGGCACTTATCGGCAAAAATGCGGAAGGTTTCGATCACCTGTTCCAAGTTATCGTAGTGGTCTGGATGGTCTAGTTCGATATTGGTAATTACACCAATCTCAGGTGCTAGTTTAGCTAAAGAGCCATCAGATTCATCAGCCTCGGCTACCAGATGAGACCCATTTCCTAGGCGGGCATTACCTCCCCAAGCATCGACTTCACCCCCCACGACAATGGTTGGGTCTAGACCTGCTTGCAGCAGGAGATACCCAATTAAACTGCTAGTTGTCGTTTTGCCATGAGTTCCAGCAACGGCAATACTCTGGTAATCTTGAATCAACCCTGCCAGTACGTCCGAGCGGTGAAAAATTGGGTAGCCCTTTTCTAGAGCTGCCTGATATTCTGAATTAATGGCATTAATCGCTGTCGAACAAATAACTTGAGGCCAGGTTGAGGAATGCCGCTCTACTAGTATAGTTGGGTTAGATTTTGGTGATTCGTACTTAATTCCCTGGTTGGGACTGATGCCAATAGCCTTTGCTGATAAACCTTCATAGAGCGGGTCAGTCTGTGACTGGAAAAACTCTAAGTTGGTCGCCTTCTGTTCTTTAAAAAGGTGAGCGCCGACCGCTTGTAAACGTTGAGTAATATGTGTCGAACGCAGGTCTGACCCCGATACGGGGAGTTTTCGTTTGGCTAGAACGTAAGCCAAGGCTGACATTCCAATTCCACCAATACCGATGAAATGAAATGGTTTTCCACTAAAATCAACACTATTAGGCATATTAACTCCTTACACACCACACCACACAAGCCTACTGTGCCAATAACACGCGCTATCATATCAAGAATTGATTTTTTAAGGATATAGCAAAGGAGTGATTTATCAGAATTTTATGGCAAAGACTACCTTTTGCTATAGTTTGTGTTATTGATATAGATTTACCAAGCGTGTTATTACTGAGCTTGATTTTTCTGTAGGGGGACGGTTTTTATTATTAAACGCAAGCCACCCTAGTCAATCCGGAAATTTCAGTCAAGAAACTGGCCCTCACTGGCAATAGCTTAACCCCAAATGGCAGCTTACTATGGATAAAGTGGCAATTTTGGGCGGCACTTTCGATCCAGTTCACTGGGGACACCTATGGATTGCCCAGACTGCCTTGAGCCAGATCGGTCTAGATCGAGTAATCTGGGTGCCTAATCGCTATCCCCCTCACAAATCCGGCTTGGCCTACGAACATCGCCAAGTTATGGTAGAAATCGCGATCGAAGACAACCCAGCCTTTAGCCTTGAGGAGATACAGACAGCTAACAGCAGACCTGATTACGCTCTGTTCACTCTGCTCAACCTCCAAACTACTTATCGTAACTGTCAGTGGTATTGGATTCTCGGGTTAGACACCTTCAGAACTTTGCCGCAATGGTACTGTCGCGAGCGGCTCATCCCTGCTTGTGAATGGTTAGTGGCACCGCGATTTTGCCTAGAGGCTGGGGTACAGGGGAGCAGAAGGGAAATATTTGCTAGCACACCTGTCGCACCTACCTCCTCAGCCATGCAGGAAAATTGCCAACAAGTAGCCCAGCACCTAGCCGATCAAAATATCCAGATTAGGTGGCAGTTGCTGCAAATGCCATCTGTAAGTATCTCCTCCAGTGCCATCCGCCAGTACTGTCGCCAACACCGCTCGATTAGAGACCTAGTTCCTGAGAAAGTTCGAGCTTATATTAATACCCACCATCTTTACTTAAATTGACTCAAATGCTTGTCTGGCAAGACTTATGACCACTTTCGATCCCTGAATTGGCCATATCCTTAACTAATCCCCTCTTAGAATTTTTTAATATTTGCGATATGATTAGGGTCATTACAGAGTATATTTACTGAGCTTGAATACAGAGGGCAAGACGCAGTGATTAGAGTAGCGATCAACGGGTTTGGACGTATCGGACGCAACTTCGCCAGATGCTGGCTGACCAGGGAAAACAGCCAGTTAGAATTAGTGGGTATCAATGACACATCTGACCCCAAGACAAATGCCCACTTGCTCAAGTATGACACCATGCTGGGGACGCTGAAGGCTGACATCAGCGCTGATGAAAACTCCATAACAGTTAACGGAAAAACAATCAAGTGTGTATCCGATCGCAACCCCCTAAACTTGCCCTGGGCTGATTGGGGAATCGATCTGATCATTGAATCAACTGGTGTTTTTGTTGATCGGGATGGAGCATCTAAGCATTTAGCTGCTGGTGCCAAGAAGGTTTTGATTACGGCTCCTGGCAAAGGAGCAGATATAGGAACCTTCGTCATGGGCGTCAATCATGACGAATACGATAACAGCAAGCATGACATTGTCAGTAATGCCAGCTGCACCACCAACTGTCTAGCTCCCTTTGCTAAAGTGTTGCACGAACATTTTGGCATTGTGAAAGGGACGATGACCACGACCCACAGCTATACTGGCGACCAGCGCCTGTTAGATGCTAGCCACCGTGATGTTCGTCGGGCACGAGCTGCTGCAATGAACATTGTACCGACTTCAACGGGTGCGGCCAAAGCGGTTGCCCTAGTAATCCCGGAACTGAAGGGCAAACTAAATGGTATTGCCTTGCGGGTGCCGACGCCCAATGTGTCTGTGGTTGATTTGGTCGCTCAAGTTGAGAAAAGCACGATCGCCGAACAGGTGAATGAAGTTCTCAAAGAAGCGGCAGAAGGCTCCCTCAAGGGCATTTTAGAATACAGCGACCTACCGCTGGTTTCCTGCGACTACCGGGGTCACGATGCCTCTTCCATTGTAGATGCCAGCCTGACGATGGTCATGGGTGGTGACATGGTCAAGGTAGTTGCCTGGTATGACAACGAGTGGGGCTACTCTCAGCGCGTTGTAGATTTGGCTGAACTAATTGCCTCCAAGTGGCAAAGTTAGTCATAAACCTAACGTATCCAGCGTAGGGGCGGGTTTAGGGATGAAACCTGTGGGTAAACCAATAACCTTGGTACAAAACCCGCCCTTACCTGATTATCATCTGGGTAAACCAATAACCTTGGTACAAAACCCGCCCTTACCTGATCAGCATCGAAAATGCTGGAATCCTCCCGTTAGAGTCAGCAGTTCATCCCCATAAGTTCCCGTGCTATCTTTCAACCAAACTTCCCCACCAGTCGTAACTTGACCAATTACGGCTGCTCCTTGCCCTAGTTGTTCTACTAAAGTTTGAGCTAGCTCATCAGGCAAACATAACACCAGTTCAAAGTCTTCACCGCCGTACAACACCCAGTCCCAAGCTTGTTGTGGAGATAGTATTTGGCTCAACAGAGGTGGCACACTAATCTTGCTTCTTTCAATTACAGCACCAACTCCACTCGCACGGCAGATTTGCACGATCGCATCAGCTAAACCATCGCTGCTATCCATCCCTGATAAAGAGATTGGAGAACCAAGCGTGGGGAACCAAGAATCTAAGATATTCCAGAGTAGAAGCAGGACATCTAACCTAGGTTGGGGACGCTGGTGAGCTTGAATTAAACAAAGGCGTTGGGCTGGAGTGAGGTTGATACCGAATTCTGGATTTAGAAGTAATTCTAGTCCTGCCCGTGAGGCTCCGTGAACTCCAGTGCTAACAATGGCATCTCCCACTTGAGCCGAACAGCGGCGAATGGTACGATGGGGCAAGGCTTGACCAAAGGCGGTGATAGCCACAGTAATCACAGGGGAACAACAGATATCACCCCCTACTATGGGTGTATTGTACTGCTCCAAGCAGTTAGTCATACCTTGATAAAGTTGCTCAACCCAACTCACTAGAACATCACCCGGAAGGCTTAAGCCTACAGTAATGCCTAGAGGTGATGCTCCCATTGCCGCTAAATCCGAGAGATTGGCGGCAGCAGCTCGCCAACCGACATCGTAAGGACTGGTAGTGCGATCGCTAAAATGTACTCCATCTACTAAAACATCTGTAGTCACCACCAGGGATTGACCTCCTGAAGGGGATGGCATTACAGCAGCATCATCCCCCACAATATCCTGGGGACAGAAGCGCTGCAACCGCTCCAAAAGACCCTGCTCCCCAAGATCTCGAATCTGAGAATAGCAAGTGCGGGAAGGAAAGGTGTCATCCTGTGGTAGGGAGCGATCGCTCATGTTGACTTATTTAGAGATGAACGCCTGTGTAGTTTTGGAAAGCGGTAGAAGGTATCTCCATCAGCATCCACTTCAGGAACAGCCGCAAACATCTTGATTTGTTGGTCTAAGTACTCTCGTGCCTGCTTGACATCTACTCTTGATGCTGCCGTTAGTTGAATCAGAGAGATACAACTGTCTTGCTGTTCTAACAGCTGATAGAAGGCATNNGCTGGTAGAAGGCATCATCTAATTGTTGCTTCGTGAAAGTATTCTCCAATTGCTGCTGCTGATTTTGGGGCTTCCCTCGCAGCAATACAACGGCTAGGGCAACTAAGGTCAATACCAGAACTAAATCAACAATTGGCATTTGCTTGGGTTTGGGGTGTAGGGTTTGGGGTGTGTTCAATTTTGCCTACACCCTATCTATAAACCCTACGAGGCTATTACAGCCTGATGGTAATAACCTACCCTTTAAAAGGGGGTTAACAACCTTACTGTAAAAGTTTTATTCCCTTCTGCCCTCTACCTTCTCGCGCTAGAGTAAATTTTCTGCTCCTGTAACTACTTTAGCTGACTCAATGATGTCACTTTTTTCCAGCTTATCGAGTACGTCTTTGCCCTCTACGACATAGCCAAAGACAGAATAACGGCCATCCATAAGGTTATAGCCAGGAGGGGTTACTTCATTATCAAACTTAAAGAAGAAGAACTGAGAAGACCCACCATTGGCATCGTCACCGGGACGCGCTAGAGCAACTGCACCGTAAGCCGAGAAGGGGAGGACAGGTGTATCCAAGTAACGACCTGCATCCTCTAAGGTAATACCGTAGACTGGCAACTCGTCACCTTTAACCAGCACTTCCAAAGGAATGGCACGGTATTCTCCAGTATCAGGGTCAATAAAACCTTCTTCCGGCCCTGGTGGATCGCCTGCTTGCACAACAAAGTAATCTTCTGCACGAGTAATTTCCATGCCGTCATAGAAACCTCGCTGTACCAGATCGACAAAGTTACCAGCATTAACTGGGGCGCTGTAACCATCGACTACTACAGTCAAGTTGCCTTTATTGGTGGCCATTTCTACCGTAGCGCGACCTTTGAGTTGAGGTAAATTACTGTATTCTGAAGGCACCTCAAAAGGAAACCCCTCCACCATTAACTCTTCTAACTCACCAACTTTATCAAGAACTTCTTCCTGTAGCTGGTTAGTCTTATCCTTATCCTGAGCTTCCACCGCTGTGCGGATTGAGGCAATGCCTTGATCAATTTGAGAAATTAAAGCTTCCGCTTCAGGTTTTCGAGCATCCGGAATGTTAGCCAGCAATTGATCGGAGCGATTACTTAAAATGAAACTGGCTTGGGTGATATCCCTAGAGATCCCACTCCAACGTTTAGCCCGCAGTGGTATATCGATATCTTCAAGACTCGCTTGTAAATCCCGTACCGACTGGTTGTCGATGGGTAGTGCGTAGCGCAACAAGGCTTTACCATCAGTAATGGCATTTCCCCCTGCCAATCGGCTTTCACGAGCAGGTTGGTTATTGCCTCCATCCCACCAAGCCGCAGACAAACCTACTGAGAGCGTCACCAAGAGCAGTGCTAACAGGCTGGTTTTCACTAAGCGTTTACACCAATCGAGCTTTAAAATTTTTGAAAGTCCCATAAACCTACTACCGAATGCTTCAAACCATTTCTGATCTTCCCATGAGTAGGGGATACAAGTTGCTATATGGCAAATAGGGAAGACAGGAAGGAGTGAGGAAGTGAGGGGGGGGACACCCTCCCCTAGCAATTATCGTTCTCATCTAGCTTGGATAAAAAGAATCAGGCTTGCCCTTGCAATAACAACAGGAATATGGCAACCTTCCGTTCGCTACTTAAGAGCGGCCATAATTAATAATAAAACTGCAACAGCAACTGTCAAGGCTGCTCAAAGTATTGATGGCTAAGGATTTCCGCTTTGTGCAGCCAGTCCTAGCTCAGACTAGTCGTTACTGCTCTCCGTCTGAACACGGCCTAGCGCGTGCGGTAGAGTTGATTGGGGAACAAGAAAGCCTCCTTCCCCCTTCACCCCTTTTTCCCCTTAAACTTTCAACGTTCAACCCTACAGAGGTAAAATAAAGTGCCAAATGTTCTGCCCTGTGAAACAGTTTCATGATTTCTAGTAATGACTTTCGTACCGGTGTCACTATTGAGTTGGACGGCTCCGTATGGCGAGTAGTGGAATTCCTCCACGTCAAACCGGGCAAGGGTTCCGCCTTTGTACGGACTAAGCTCAAAAACGTGCAAAGTGGCAGTGTTGTAGAGAGAACCTTCCGAGCTGGGGAAACAGTGCCCCAAGCTAACTTGGAAAAGCGCACAATGCAGCATACCTACAAAGAAGGCGACCAGTTCGTCTTTATGGATATGGAAACCTATGAGGAAAGCAGCTTGAGTGCTACCCAAATTGGGGAGCGCGTTAAATATCTCACTGAAGGGATGGAAGTCAACGTAGTGAGCTGGGGCGACCAGGTGCTAGAAGTAGAACTTCCCAATTCTGTGGTACTAGAAGTGATTAATACCGATCCTGGTGTCAAAGGCGATACGGCCACTGGCGGCACCAAACCCGCTACAGTTTCCACAGGAGCTCAAGTGATGGTGCCATTATTTATTTCTATCGGAGAAAGAATTAAAATTGACACCCGTAACGATTCTTACTTAGGCCGCGAGTAAACGCATCAAAACTGGGTAACCAACCCGATCTTGAAAAGAAAATAGTGCCAATTTTTCTGCCCACTCCCCATTTCCCACTCCCCATTCCCCTATTTAGTTGTGCCATTAGACTTTAACCAACTTCGCGAACTGCTGACCGCGATCGCTCAAACTGACATTGCGGAACTAACTTTAAAAAGTGCTGACTTTGAACTAACGGTGCGTAAAGGGATACAGGCGATGTCCCCGCTTGAATCCAGTATCAGGGATACGGATACCGTTATCCCTTCGAGAACCGTAGCAGTACCAACGTTAGGGACACCTCTACCACTAGCACCGCCTCCTACACCAGAGAGCGTCACCCCAAATGCTGCCCCACCCCCGTTACCAACTCCCCCAACAGTAGATCCGAAATGGGAAGACGTGAAGTCCCCGATGGTGGGAACCTTTTACCGCTCCCCTGGCCCCGATGAACCCCCTTATGTAGATGTGGGCGATCGCATCCGTGTTGGCCAAACCCTTTGTATTATCGAAGCTATGAAGCTGATGAATGAAATTGAAGCTGAGATATCTGGCCAAGTGATGGAAATTCTGGTAGAGAATGGTGAGCCGGTAGAGTACGGTCAACCCTTAATGAGAATTAATCCGGGGTAATCATTACTTTATTGCCATCAATTGACTCAAATAAGCTAAAATGTGGGGATCAAATAAGTTCGGGTTATACCGATGCCAACAGCATACTCTGTACCGCAAGAGGTCGTACAACAAGTTTCGGAATATTTCAGTATCTTGAGTGAGCCGATGCGCCTGCGGATTCTAAATTTACTCCGGGAAGGCGAGAAATGTGTACAAGAGTTGGTCGAGGCAACAGAAACCAGTCAGGCAAATGTCTCCAAACATCTGAAAGTGATGCTGCAAGCTGGGATTCTCAGCCGCCGCGCTGAGGGAACATCAGCCTACTACAAAGTAGAGGATGAGCTGATTTTTGAGCTGTGCAATCTGGTTTGCGATCGCCTTGCCACCCGCATTGAGGAACAAGCTCGTCATTTCCGAGACTTTAGCTTAGCTAATAAAGACTGATGGGGGCTGGCTGAGTGCGAACCAAAGCCTAAGGTTTAAAGCTCTCCCCAAACTCTTGCTCAAAGATTTTGCGTGTCATTGGCCGATCGACCACTATGCCCTCACCACCTAACTCCTCTAGGGGCTTGCCTTCCACATCAATCCACACCTTAGCCGTTGGATCTAAACTGGTGGCAGTGTACAAAACTTGCGCCAGACGACCCATCATTGAGGCACTGCCCCCCCCGCTGGTAAATTCCGGGGACAAATCCACATGAACACCATCAGATGCTATAGAAATATTGCGTAATCTAGTCCCTTGAGGGATCGTGCTAGAGGCAGTTCCTTCAGTTGGCCCAGCTAATAAGCGATGAAAAGCCCCCTCTAAAACTTCACGCTGGTTGTTGACATTTTCTAAGGTAATAGAACTAGGTACTAGCTTAATTTGAGTATCAGCCTCATCAAGCCAATAGACTTGTACTTTTTGTGCCGTTGAAGTCTGCGCGGATTGGGGTGATGGAGATGTATTGACTACGGGTGGTGTCGTGGAAGAGGTAAGGGAATTCCACATCCACCAAGCTCCTCCACTTCCTGCTGCTAAAATGGCCGCAGAAAGACCAGCAGCAACACCCACAGGAATCCGACGCGCTGGTTGTTGATTTTCCATAATTAATTTCTCTCCAAAGTTATTAGTTATTAGTTATTAGTCATTAGTTATTAGTTGGCTCGAAGCGGACAAAGGCTGCTAACTCTAACTTATCGGTACTTATCTCTAATTGTAAGAGCCTTGCCATAATACCCGCATCTTCCAAGCTCCGTAGATTGTAGCGATTGCTTAAGCCTGTAGCAAAACCTGCAACTAACTGCGGCGGCAGGGGATTCCCATCAATCGATACGACTGGCTCTATTAACTCTAAAGTATGCCCAGCTGTAACGCTCAAGCCCGACTCTACTATGACCGCTA
>DNXU01000483.1:15035-15592 GCA_003505715.1 Cyanobacteria bacterium UBA8803
GCTGGGTCTCCCCTTTGCGAACTTCCATCTGAAAACGAATCCGCTGGTTTTCCAACAGCTCTAACCGTGGATTCTTGACTTCATTGTCCTCTGTGGCACCTCTTAAAAAACGCCCCCCGATCTCCTGCAATTGGGACATTACAGTGGGAGACTGTAACGCCTGATTGATATCAGACTCCGTTAATACCAAACGCATCCCCGCCTGCAAAGGTTGCCGTAGAGATTTCGCTGCCGACTCCCGTCCCCCCTCTCTAATACTTTGTATATCTAGGTCAATGGGATCGGTTTCTAACTCCAAAGCATCAATCCGCATCTCTGGTGTCAGCCACAATCCCCTACCCGCAATACGTACCCGTTCCACCTTGCCTTGTAAGATTTGGTAGTTTGGGGTGTTATCAACCCGGACTTCCAGCTGTTCTACCCTCTCTAGTTGAGAGCGCAGGGCATTTTCAGCAACGGTGTCAATAACCAAGCCAGCTGGAGAGACAACACTGAGCAGACTTGAGAGGAGAATGGTTAGAAGTTCCATATTTTATTTAAGGATGAGGGATGAGGGA
>DNXU01000574.1 GCA_003505715.1 Cyanobacteria bacterium UBA8803
CGGGATGCCGATGCCGGTATCGGCGACGCTGATTTCAACAGTACGGTCCTGTGCGGCGAAACGGGCCGAATGATCGTCCTTCCCGGGCCGCGCGGTCAGCCGCACCTCGCCGCCCTGGGGCGTGAATTTGATGGCGTTGCCGAGGAGGTTGATCAGGACTTGACGTAATTTACTTTCATCTGTTGTTACATATTGAGGGATGTCTGAGTCCCTCTTAAAGGTTAGTTGCAAGCCTTTAGAATTGGCTTTGAGCCGCAGCATTTCTTCTAGGGAGTCAAGCAGTCCATGTAAATCAAAGCTGTTTTCGGTTAAGGTAATCCGACCTGCTTCAATTTTAGACATCGACAATATATCGTTGATCAGTTCCAGCAGATGCTCGCCACTACGATTAATAATTCCCAGATATGAGCGCTGTTGTGATGTTAAAGAATGGTCGTGAGCGAGGATCTGGCTAAAGCCGAGAATAGCATTGAGAGGGGTGCGCAGTTCGTGGCTCATGGAGGCTAGGAAGTCACTTTTGGCACGATTAGCTGTTTCTGCTGCTTCTTTGGCTTTTTGCAGGGCCACTTCTGCCTGCTTGCGTTCGATCACTAGGGACGCTAGTCTCGCTAGGGATTCAATTACTGCTAATTCTCTGTCTTCAGGCGATCGCACTTCAGTAAAATACAGGGCAAATGTCCCCAAAACCTTACCCTGGTTGGATAGAATTGGCTCAGACCAGCAGGCTCTCAACCCGTAGGGTAAGGCTAAGTCTTTAAAAGGTGCCCATAAGGGGTTAGTCGCAATATCATCTACGATCACTCGCTTGCCGAAATAAGCTGCCGTACCACAAGAACCGACGGTTGGGCCGATGCGTAGCGGATTGATGGCGGCTACGAAGGTGGGGGGAATCTTTGGGCCTACATAGGGATGCAAATGTTCGCCATCCTCTGCCATGAGCAGAATGGAGGAATACATTTGCGGTGTCAGTCGATCCACTTGTGTGGTCAGTTCCAGTAAAACATCATGCAACGAGCGACCTTGTGCTACCATCTCTAAAACGGTTTTTTGAGTTTTCTCTAATAACTCCCGCTGCTGGCGCTCGGTAATATCTACTGCTATGGAAGCGGCTCCGATCGCACAACCTTGTTGGTCGATCAGCGGTGTGTTGTACCATTCGCAGATGATGATTTTGCCTGCTTTGGTGACGTTTTCACTAATACTGCGATCGCTACTCTCCTGGGTGAGAAGTTGCTCCCAGAGTGTTTTGGCTTGTCCTCTGGCACGCTCAGGGAAGAGGAGGGAAAATCCCTTAGCGCCGATCATCTCTGCGGCACTGTAACCAAAAATTGATTCAGCAGCTTGGTTCCAAGCAACGACTTCTCCCTGGGTATTCCATTCAATGATGGCTAAGGGTACATTTTGCAGTAAAAAGGAGAGTTTTTGCTGGCTGGCTCTTAATTGTTCTTCTGCTTGCTTGCGCAGGGTAATATCTTGGAGGGAGCCTACCATGCGCACGGGTTGCCCTGCTTCATCCCATTGAGCCTGTCCCCGTGCCAAAATCCATTTATAGCTGCCATCTTTGGATCGCAGGCGATACTCGCCCATATAGTGGGGTGATTTCCGCTTCAGATAAGCTTGCAAACTGTCCGTTGCCATTGCCAGATCTTCAGAGTGGACGCGACTGTGCCATTCATCGAAGTTGAGAATTGTTTTCTGGATGTCATAACCCAGCATTTCCTTCAACCGCGCCGAGATGAACACTTCATTGGTTTTAATATTCCAGTCGAAAAGGCCATCATTATTACCGCGCAAGACTAGCTGCCAGCGTTCTTCACTCTTTTTTAGTGCCTCCTCTCCCTGTTTGCGCTCGGTGATATCCGTTTGCACCCCAATGTAATGCATTAAGCATCCAGTGGCATCTCGGATTGGGGTAATTGATAATTCATTCCAAAACAGAGTGCCATCTTTGCGATAGTTACGCAAAATAAACTGGCCTTCTTCTCCTACAGCAATAGCACGGCGCAGTTCGTCAAGAGCAGGTTGATCTGTATCGTTTCCCTGTAAAAAATGACAGTTTTTGCCGATCGCCTCCTCACGGGAGTAACCTGTGATCCGCTCAAATCCGGAATTGACATAAACAATCGGGTAATCCGGTGCTTGGGTATCGATAATCATCATACCGTTTTTCGCCACCGCGATCGCTCGATCCAACAGCCGCAAACGTTCTTCTGCCTGCTGGCGCTTAATTTCTGTTTGATACGCTGCGATCGCCATCCCCAAGCTTTGAGCCATCAATTCAATGATTTCCCGCTCTCGCTCGGCAAAAGTTTGTTCCCTTACCTGAGTTGAAGAGAAATTGAGGGTGCCGTAAATTTCCCCATTTACCCAGATGGGAGTCCCGATATAAGATTCGAGTTTCAAATTCCGATAAACGGGGTGAGTTTGCATTTTTGGTACTTTGCCGACGCGCTCATAGCCAATTGTCTTCTTTGTCGCAACTACTGCTGCGCAATAGGTATCTCCTACATTAAAGATTTGGTTAGTATTTAACCCTAGTAAATCTGATTTAACGGCAAGTATCCTATAAGTCTGGTCATTGATTTGGCTGATAATGCCTGTGGAAAATCCTAAAATTTCACATCCTGTTTGCAGGTACTCATTAAATAGTTCCTCGAAATTACTATAATTTTTTGTATTTAAACGGTGTAGTTGTTTGAGATTTAAGCTAAACTCAGCTAGAGTCCTCGATTTTTTCCTCAGTTGCGCCTCTACTTGCTTGCGGCTCTCAATTTCCTGTTGCAATTGAGCATTTTGCTCTTTTAATTGCTTCGAGAGGTTTTGGATAGTTAGTTGATTTTCTATTCTCGCTAAAACTTCTTCGATTTGAAACGGTTTGGTAATATAATCAACCCCACCCAATTCAAAGGCTTTAATTTTATCACAAATTTGGCTTAAGGCACTTAAGAAAATTATTGGAATATGGGACGTTTCGGGACAAGATTTTAATCGCTGACAAACTTCATAGCCATTCATCTCAGGCATCATAATATCCAGTAAAATCAAATCAGGCTGACACTCCCTGACTGCTGTGAGTGCTAGTTCACCGGAAATAGCTCTTTGGATTTGATACCCTTTACTACTTAGGACTTTAGATAAAAACCGCAGGTTATTGGGGTGATCGTCAACGATTAATATCTGGGCGATTTTATTGTCCATTTTAAAAATATTTAAATTTATTTGTATAATTAGTCAATAGTGTACAACGGTAGAGGGATAGTTAGTAGGAATGGCTAAAGAGCCATGACTATTTACTTGAACAAAATCCATCTGACAGTAAAAAAGACAGTGCTAAGACGGCGAAATTTGAAAGCCCATCTCTTGCAATCCTTGACGCAACCGCTGGGCTTCACTGGGGTTGCGTACTTGATGGAGAGCGATCGCTTGGCTAAAAGCAGACAAACTTTCGGTAATTTGGCCTAATTTGAGCAAAACAACGCCTAAATTTTGGTGGGCGTCGGCATAGTCTGGATTGAGGGCAATGGCTCGTTGGTAGAAGGCGATCGCTTCTGTCAGTTGTCCTAAGGCTTTTAGCACCATGCCCAGGTTATTATATCCAGCAGCAAAATTGGGATCGATTTTTAAGGTTGTCTCATAAACGGCTTTAGCTGTGATTAAATCGCCAGCGCTGAATAATAAATTGCCTAAATTATTGTAAGCACCGATTTTGAGTTGAGGCAGAATGGGTTGCTTAATAGCCACTTGATAATGCTCGACCGCTAAGTTAAAATTTTTTTCTCTGGTATAAGCATTGCCCAGATGGTAGTGCAGTTCAAATAAGACTGGTGCTTCAACCTGAGGGTCAGTTAAACCGCGTTGCAGAAGTGTAAGTCCTTCACTCACCTGACCAATTTGGATGTAGAGCGCTCCCAATTTACTACAGGCATAAGCATCATTAGGATGATGCTTCAGAAATCCCTCCATGGCAATTCTAGCTCTGGTGTATTTATCCAGAGCCGCGATCGCTTCCGGTTGATAGCCATAGTGCAGAATGGCGACAGTAGATAGCGAAATCACCTGCCAGTGGGGTTCTTGCTGCAACAACTGTTGCACGCTGTCATCCACCATGGCATGGTAGGGGCGAGAAAAGCGCACTTCTGGGTGATGGCGGAATAAACGGGAAACGAGAGAATAAGGAGATTGAGAGGCTCCCACTTCCTGCCTGATCAGGTTAATTGCCAGGTAGCGATCGTTTTGGATCGCCTGCTGGATCTCAGGCACGATTTCTGCTGTGAGAACTTCATCCGCATCCAAAACCAACACCCACTTGCCCTGCACGTAGTTTAGAGCATAATTGCGAGCTGCTGAGAAATCATTGCACCAATCAAAGTGATAAACTTTAGCACCGTACTCTCGAGCAATCTCAACCGTGCGATCGGTAGACCCCGTATCGAGAACAACCATCTCATCCACAAAAGTTTTGACACTATCCAATACACGAGGTAAAGAAGCTTCCTCGTTTTTGACAATCATACACAAGCTCAGATCG
>DNXU01000263.1:0-1186 GCA_003505715.1 Cyanobacteria bacterium UBA8803
GTGAGGGGGTGAGGGAGTGGGGGGGTGAAGTTTTTATGCGTTCTGCTGTATGGAGTTCATGACGGCTACTAAGACTTTTTCCCTAAATCTCTCTTAACCTCGCGCACCTCTGTGGCTCCTCTCGTGAACCTTTCGGTTTTAAATTATTACCAAGCGGCACTAAGAAGCCTGCTGATGACCCAACTTCAAGAAAATCGTTTCTAAATCCTCTTGCGTACAGTGGAACTCACTTAAAGGAATGCCAGCTTCAACGAGCGATCGCAACAATGTAGCACAATCTTCCTGAGTACCGGAAAACTGCACCCGCACCTGCTTCTTGCCTAAGAGAACTTCATAATTTTCTACTAAAGGAGAATTCTTTAGTTCAGCGGTCAAAGCATCTAGATCCCCCACAGTAGATACAATAATCTGCTGACGGCTCAGACGGCGATAAAGTTCTGCTAGGGGGGAGCTTTCGACTAGATACCCAAGTTCCATAATCCCCACTGACGTACACAATTCCGCCAGATCGCTAAGAACGTGAGAAGAAATTAGAATCGTCATCCCAGCTTCTTGCAGCGTTTTGATAATTTCCCGAAACTGCATCCGCGCAATAGGATCTAATCCCGAAACTGGTTCATCTAGCAGCAGGAGAATCGGTTCGTGGATAATAGTTCTGGCCAAACTCAAACGTTGTTTCATCCCCCGTGATAGGGTAGCAATGGAACTGTGGCGCTTATTCGTCAACTGCACCAGTTCCAACACTTCCCGCAAGCGTTGACTGCGTCGGGGTTCGCGCAAGCGATAAAGTCGGGCAAAATAGTCCAGGTAATCCCAGACTGTTAGATCCTCATAAACGGGAAAATCATCGGGGAGATAACCAAGGCGCTGCTTGAGTTTGGGGTTGCTTTGGTCGCGCAAGAGGCGATCGCCATTAATATAAATTTCCCCAGTGGTTGGTTCTTCTGCTGCCGCCAACATGCGAATCAGCGTGGTTTTTCCGGCACCGTTAGGCCCAATGAGTCCGTAAACTTCACCTGCGGCAACCTGTAGATCGACATCATTAACAGCAACGTGGCGGTCAAATTGCTTAGTCAGGCCACAGGTAGAAATAGCCAAATCCTTTGTCATGGGTGCTGGAGGTTCGATAAATGATTTTAATTCCATACCTAGCTTGAATTAAATTAGGGAGAGGGATGAGGGATGA
>DNXU01000263.1:1277-2241 GCA_003505715.1 Cyanobacteria bacterium UBA8803
GAGGGATGAGGGATGAGGAAGAGCATGTGGAAGCGACAAGCTTATGTTCGACAGTCTAACCTCTTCTAGATGGAGGATACCTCTCACTCCATGACACTTATGCAGTTGGCTGTCTGCCTATGAACATCACAAAACCAGACATAACCGAGATTGTTGCCCGATCCAGTTTTTTATTTGAGCGTCTAAGTCAGGGAACATCGGCAACTGATGCGGATCAAATTAATGAATCGCAGGTTAAGGCACGTTTAGACCGTTGGTGTCAGGCGATCGCTCAAGGTAACTGGGAAAAATTTCAGCAGCGGCTGGCCTGGGATGAATTGGATATTAAACAAGTATCTCCTGCTTTAGGGTCGCTGCCTATTATCGATAGTCAACATTTACCAGATTGGGCCGAGACTTTGGCGGAAATTGTGGCAGCAGCTTGTAGCCTACAACCGCTGATCCCATCTCCCTTTGACCCTGCTAATCTTCCACCGTGGGCGGAGGTACTGTTACCCATTCTGACTGTAGCGCGACGTAAATTACTGGCTCGTCTGGGTTGTGCTTCCTTATCGAGTAATAGTCTCCTTTTAGAACTGTTAACTCAGGACGCCTACCTCACCCTAGAAGGTAGCTTATTCCAGAAACTGCTTAACCTGAGCAGTAAAACTCTGGCGGCTGAATTTTGCCGTTTCTATCCTTTAGGGCAAAAGTTACTGAATTTCCTAGGAAGACAGAAACCAGACACTGCTCACCTGAAAGACCCCTATGATGCCTTCGTGCAGCAACTCTTGCAGGATGGATTAGTGACGTTTTTCCAAAATTATCCCGTCCTGGCTAGATTAATCGCAGTTACCGTTGATTTTTGGGTGGCAGCAACTGGCGATTTCCTGGAACGTCTCCAACTGGATTTGCCAGATATTGAGAAAATGGGCAATGGGGAATGGGCAATAGGCAATGAGGACAAGGAAGAATTTACCCAATC
>DNXU01000263.1:2280-2967 GCA_003505715.1 Cyanobacteria bacterium UBA8803
ACCCATCACCCATCACCAATTAGGCAAAGTCATTAGCATCCAGTCCGATCTATCCGATCCCCACCAAGACGGGAAATCGGTAATTGCTTTGGCCTTTGAGTCAGGATTGAAGGTAGTCTATAAGCCCAAAGGTTTAGGAGTGGAACTGGCTTATACCCAGTTTTTAGAGTGGTGCAATCAACAGGGGGTGCCTTTGCCCTTCAAAATCCTCAAGATTTGCGATCGCCAAACTCATGGCTGGGTAGAGTATGCAGAACATTTACCCTGTGCGGATGAAGCAGCGGCAGGGCGTTTTTATCAGCGGGCGGGAATGTTGTTATGTCTGCTGTATGCTTTGCGAGTGGTGGACTGTCACCGCGAGAATTTAGTAGCCTGTGGCGAACATTTCGTGCTGGTTGACATGGAAACTCTAATGCAACCTGAGGCGAAGCCGCTGGCTGAGTTTCAGGATGCTACAGCAGTGGATGAAGCGATCGAACAGCATTTTTGGGACTCCGTTTTACGTACTGGACTTCTGCCTCGCTGGGACTTTCGGAAAAACGATCGCATTGCTTACGATATCAGCGCTCTGGGTTATTTTAGCCTAGAGCCACCTCGTAAGTCCCAAGCCAGAAGCGCTCCCCTCCCATCTGGCATTCCCAATAATGTGCCAATTTTAAAGAGGCAGAACCTAGAAAAAAGCCCCCC
>DNXU01000588.1:0-25837 GCA_003505715.1 Cyanobacteria bacterium UBA8803
ATTCCCCATTCCCCATTTATGACCCAACCAGCAGCCAGACAAGGTGATTTAGTCACAACCAATTGTACTCATCAAGTCAAAGGTCAACCACCAGGCGCACCACCACCAGCGCCAGTGGTGGCTCCCTTACCCCATGCTTTTACAGCAACACTCGACCAAAATATCAGCACAAAGGTAAAGATTGGCGGTAAGTTTGTCGCCTTAAAAGGTAGTAAAGGACAAGCTAAAGCACATCCCCCTTTACCTCCTCCTGGAACTGCCCCCTTAGGATACGTCAATCCACCGAATAACGAAGTTGAAATTATCCAAGGAAGCACCTCCGTTAACATCGAAGGAAAACCTGTAGCTAGAATAGGCGATCCGGTGAAAACTTGTAGCGAAATGCCGCCGCCTCACGGTGTAGTATCGCCGGGGCCTGGTGCGCCAGCTAAGGTGTTTATTGGGGGATAGTAAATTCTTTTTTTAACGCCAAGGACGCAAAGGATAGTTGGTTATTATGAGCGGTGATTTTTTGGGTGTGGGATGGACATCCCCGGTGCAGTTAGATGAGAAAGGGCAAGTTGTGACGGCGCAATATGAAGATTGCGTGCGGCAGTCGATTTGGACAATCCTGAGTACGGCTAGGGGAGAACGAGTTATGCGCCCGGATTTTGGTTGCGGCATTCATGACTTGGTGTTTGCTAGTAATAGTGCGGCAACCAGCGGGGAAATTGTGAGTGAGGTTAGTCAAGCATTGTTGGAATGGGAACCGCGTATTGATGTCCTGAATGTGGATGTTTATGCCGCGCCAAATCAACCTAATCAACTGCTGATTCAGATTAATTACCAAGTGAGAACGACTAATAATCGGTTCAATTTGGTTTATCCGTTTTACCTAGGATAACTGCTATGTTGCTGCCGCCGAAGATTGACGATCGCACCTACGAGGATATTGTTAAACAAACGCTAAAGTTGGCTCAACACTTTACCGCCCGGGATGAGGTTGAGTTGGTCGATAATAAACCTGAAGCTTTACGCGATCGCACTCTTGCCGAGGAGATCGCCGAGGCTGACGGGAAAATCCTATCGGTAGGTACGTTAATTGATGAGCAGTTAGCGGTGGCGATCGCTAACCTCAAGACTTTAAAAAAAGTTAAGGTTAAGGTCAAAGGTTGGTGCCAAGCTGCAAAACCCGATCCAGGTTTAGCACTCATTAGAATTTTCAGCCGCATGGCGACTTTAGCGATCGCCCGTCTTAACCAAGTGCCAGAAAAAAACTTTCTGGCTTTCCTGGATCTCCTCGGCACGCAAATTTTACCGCCTCAACCTGCTCAAGTTCCCCTCACTTTCTCCTTAGTTGATGGCGTACCTGACGATCAATTAGTGGTAGTGCCAGCAGGTACACAAGTAGCCGCACCTCCTGTGGAGGGAGATGCAGAGGAAGTTGTTTTCGAGACGGAACGGGATCTCGCGCTGACAACCTCCCAGCTACAAGCCTTATTTGTCCGACAGCCTGATACCGATCGCTACAGCGAATGCCAGCAAAAAGATACTGCCTTTCGGGTATTTGTCGGAGAACAGGCGATCGCTCATTATCTCTACATCGCTTGCGACCCTCTTTTGACCATACCCGCTGCCAAAAATGTTACCTTAAAAATTAATTTGTTCGCTCCGGTAGATTCGGCAGTACTTGCTTCTATTACTTGGTCTTATTGGGATGGCAGCAGTTGGCAACCGTTATCAGTCACTCCCACTGTAAATAATAATTTGTGGTCAGTGGCGATCGCTAATATCCCAGTGCCCACCCAGCTAACTATCAATGAGGTAAATGCGGCTTGGTTGCGGGCGGAATTTACTCAGCCTCTGACTGAAAACTCCGTAGTACAATTTGGTCGCATTTTGGCTAGCGCTCAAGTGGTGCGGAACGCCGTAGCGGCTGAGTTATGCTTTTACAATGGTACTGCTATCGACTTAAGCAAAGATTTCTATCCCTTTGACGAACAACCCTACTTTAACGATACTTTTTATCTCGCTATTGACGAGGCATGTGCCAAACCTAGAACCCAGGTGACGGTGGATGTAAAACTGAGCGATGCACCACCTATGCCAGTTAACCCTTCCGCCGATCTCAATATTCAGTGGGAAGTTTGGAATGGCAATACTTGGGAGTCGGTGAAAAATAATAACTTTCGAGATAGGACTCAAAACTTTACTAAAAGTGAAAAGATTAGTTTGACCTTACCTGCTAAGGTAGAGCCAACAACTGTAGGTGGCGAAAACGGGTATTGGGTACGCGCCCGGATCGTTAAAGGTAATTACGGTACGGAAACGGCTACCCAACTGACTACCTTTGCCATACTTACGGAAAATGCGGTTAAAGGCAGTACAACAATTAAAGTGAATAGCCTGCGCGGCTTTATGCCTAACGATAACCTGTGGCTTGGTTCAAGTAGCGATCGCGAAGAAGCCAGTATTTCTAGTCTGGATTTTACCAATAATATTATTACCCTGAAGGCAGGACTCACCAAAGATCGGGCAGCCGGAACTAGCGTGTTGCTGCGTTCCACGACAGTTTTTGGCCCTCCATCGGTCAAATCTCTGGCACTCAGCTATACTTACAATTCTGATGATACTCCTTTATCAGCCTGCCAAACTTATAACGATTTTCAGTATAGCGATCGCCAAGCTGAAGCGAATCAGAATAATCCTTGGTTACCCTTTACCCTAACCGCAGATAAAGATCCAGCGTTATATTTAGGTTTCGATCGGCCTTTTGCTAACCGTGCGATTAATCTTTATGCCCAAGTCGAACCTCCGCAACCAGAAGAAGTTGGGCTAACTAACGCTAGCGCTACAGATACCCCACCACCAAAATTAGTTTGGGAATATGCGACAAAGCAGGGTTGGCAGAATTTGGGAGTTCAGGATGAAACCAGTACCTTTGCCGAACGCGGACTGATGCGATTTATTGGGCCATCAGACTTTACGGCTAAAACTGAATTCGGCAAATCTTTATATTGGCTGCGAGTCCGTTGGGAAAACTGGCAAAACAGTCAATTTCGGGTAGCACCAAAACTGCAAGGGTTGCTAACTAATACTACTTGGGCAATTCAAGCAACTTCAATAGGGGGCGAAATTCTCGGTTCTAGCAATGGCAACCCCAATCAAGTTTTTCGCAGCAGTCAAGCGCCCATTTTGTTAGGCCAAAAACTGGAAATACAAGAATCAGCAATACCATCGCTAGAGGAACAAGCTGCGCTGAAAAACTTAGCAGGCAAAGTAGGAATGACTATCCTGCGCAACGATATCGGCGAAATTGAGGCAGTTTGGGTGCTATGGCAGGAAGTCAGCGACTTCTACGAGTCGGGACTGCGCGATCGCCACTACGTCGTTAACCATCTCACAGGTGAAATCCAGTTTGGCAACGGGCAACAGGGTATGATACCTCCCCAAGGTCGCAACAATATTCGCCTCTCCTCCTATCGTACCGGAGGCGGCGCGTTGGGTAACTGCCCCGTGAATAGTATCGCTCAGCTAAAAACCACTATTCCTTATCTCGATCGCGTGACTAATTGGGAACCTGCTAGTGGTGGTGCCGAGCAAGAACCCATGGCACGGGTGCAGGAGCGGGGACCGAAGATTATCCGCCATCGGAGCCGCGCTGTAACTGTCCAAGATTTTGAAGATTTAGCTTACGAGGCATCTCCCGATCTCGCCAGAGTCAAAGCAGTTCCGCCTATTTGCGACCCCCTGGCTGAGGAGTTATGGTTAGATCCCAAAAATCCCACATTAAACTCAGAAAGTCATCAACAACTGATTGAAAAAGCCAACCCAGGCTTAGTCAAGTTGTTCCTTGTCCCCGACAACTCCTCTCGTCAACCCATCCCCAGTCTGGCACTAATCGAGCGCGTCGAAAATTATATCCGCGATCGCGCTTCTCCTACCCTTAACCTGTGGGTTGGCAGTCCCCAATGGCTGCAAGTTTCGGTGACGGCAGAGGTTGCCCCCACTTCCTTTGCGGTTGCCGATACGGTGAGAACTGCTGTAATTCAGGGTTTAGAAACCTTTCTCCATCCCCTCACAGGTGGTGTCACGGGACAAGGATGGGAATTTGGCCGCGAACCTCATGAGTCAGATTTTTATACCTTAATTAAAGCGATCGCTGGAGTAGATTACGTTCGTTCTTTATCTATCAGGATCGCACCCGAACCGCCGCCACAGCCAGAACCCTTTCTGATTTTTTCGGGCAATCATACTATTACCTTATTTTTAGCGGAGATAGGAGGTTGATGAAGATGTCCCTTCCCTTACCCAACCTGGACGATCGTACCTATGCCGACTTAGTAGAAGAGGCGCGATCGCTCATCCCCATCGAATGTCCGGAATGGACAGACCACAACCCTACCGATACGGGAATTATTTTAATTGAATTGCTAGCTTGGTTGACCGAAATGACTCTTTACCAAGTCAATCAAGTAGGCGATCGCAACTACGAAACCTTTTTAAACCTTCTCAAGGAGACTCCCTGGCATTTACCGAGCAACTTGACAGAAGCCGAGGCACGCCAAGCCGCCATTCAGGCCGAAACACGCCAAACCATTTTAGAGTTGCGGCAACGGTATCGTGCTGTTACTAGTACCGACTTTGAGCAGTTAGTATTGCAAGATTGGGAGCGATCTTACCAGATCGCACGGGTCAAAGTTCTCTCGCAGCGTAATTTAAACTCAACCGACAAAGACGCCACGGTTCCCGGACATATCAGCTTAGTTATCGTGCCCGATCGCCAGCAGGTACAACCAGAACAAATAACTGAATTAAACCAGGCGCTAAAAACTTGGTTAGAAGAGCGCAGTTTGCTGACAACTCGCCTGCATGTAGTGCCACCTAATTACGTGTCAGTTAATATCAGGGCTGACTTATATTTAGAGGATGGCGCTGACTCCCAGAAAGTCAAAAGAGATGCCCAGACAGAAATCAAAGCCTGCTTCGCTCCTGTAGCATCAAGTCCTTATTGGGATAACCAAGGTTGGCCTTTTGGTCGCAACGTTTATGCCTCAGAAGTATATGCTTTATTGGATCGATTATCGGGAGTAGATTACGTCAAAAACGTGACTCTTTCCGCCCCAGACCAAACTGCTGACGATAATAGTCCTACTGGCATTATCATCAAGGACTACGAGTTAGTATCAGTGGTTGTAGATGCAGGGAGTTTCAACTTTAAGGATCGAGCAGGAAATGAATGGAAATAGCAGCGAGTACCTCAAATATCTGCCCGCAACGCTTCAGTCAGATGATTTCATCGAGCGATTTCTGTTAGCGTTTGAAACTATTTTAACAGGGCAGAGTTTTCTGGCGGAAACCAATCCCGGCATTATCAAAAGTTATGAGTCTAATCCCCCCGGTATAGAAGCAGTTATCGAAGCGGCTTATACCTACTTTAACCCCGATTTAACTCCGGAAGAATTTCTGCCTTGGTTAGCTAGTTGGGTAGCTTTAAGCCTGCGAGATGATTGGCCACCTGCTACCAAACGCGAGTTTATCAAAAAAATCGTTTCCCTGTATCGCCTGCGCGGTACGAAGGAAGGATTGGCACAGGTTTTGAGCCTGTATTTAAAAAGTGTCAATTTGCCGGATAATGTAGAAATTTATCAGGAAGACTATTATCCCAACTACTACTTTCAAGTTGAACTAACGCTGCCCAGGCTGGAGTCCAGTCGTTATTGGCAGCAAGTCAGAATCGCTAAAGGCATTATCGACCAGGAAAAGCCCGCTCACACTTACTACGGCTTAAAAATTCAAGTGCCGTCGATGCAGATTACGGGCAATGTTTATAGCGTGAATATTAAGGCGATTAATTTTCTTTATTTGGTTAGTGGTCAGGTAAAATGTAAGATTACTGCCAAGATTAACCGCAAAGGGGAGCAAAATAACAATCTCAGACTGAGTATTAAAGGTGGATCACCCGAAGTAAAAATTTACAATTCTCAAATCGGCACGGGCAATCTGGAAGCCAGTTATACTTTAAAGGAGCCAAAAATTAAGGTAGTGCAAGATTGGTATGTCGCGATCGATAATTTGAGCGATCGCGAGGCTACAGGTTCTCTGGTGATTACCACTACTTATTCTGAATCTCAATTGCAACCCCCAGCACAACTTAAATCGGAAACCCAGTCCAAGGAATACACATTCCTGTTGCCACCTGGGTTAAAAATCTTCACCAAGCAGGAGAATGAATATGTAAATGGCAATACCTGGTTGGGAACGGAAGGAATTGAAGCCCAAAAATAAGTTAGGTATCTCTAACCCCCTCTCCCATAAGGGGCGAGGGGAAGGAAGTTCTTAATCGATGCGATCGCTTGCACCGGAATTGGCAATGTATAGGCTGAGTGAAAAAGTTTGAACCTAAGGAGACACAAATCATGGCAGCTGATGGAATTAACAAACCGACAAACCAACGTCCCAACTATTTTGCCGGACAGTATTTATTAGAAGATGACTTTCAACTCGAACAACAATACCAAATAGATCGCCAGCGCTGGCATCATCACCTCCTCCATATATCCGGCATTGCTGAGGGACTTAAAGTTGACCAAATAGAAGGGACTTTAACTGTCAACGTATCTGTAGGGAGTGCCATCGATCCTCAAGGACAGCAAATTATCTTATTAAATTCCCAAAAAGTAGACTTAACCAAAATTGTCAGCAATACTAACGCTCCCATTTCTGATGACACTTACACCTTATATATTGGATACAACCAGAAAAAAATTGACCAACAGACGGCAGGGAACGAGATTACTAGTAGGCGGTGGCAAGAAGAACCTCTATTCCAATTAACTTCTGCCTCGTCAGAATTAAAAGATTTTATCCCCTTAGCCAAGCTAACTATTAGTAGTAACGCCGTTAGCAACATAGACAATAGCGTTCGCCCCTATTCAGGCTTGCGTCTCCCTACTATTGACGGAGAGATTGCCCTACGTTCTAAGAGTGATGGCAACAAGTCTCTAGCTGAACTGAACGGCAGTTTAAGTATTACTGGTGCCCTTTCTGTAACTGACAACCTAGGGATTGGTACGCCAAATCCAGGTGCAAAGTTAGAAGTTAAAGGAACTAAATCAGTGGGTTCGACAGATTTTGAACCCTATCTGATTTTATCAGGTACTACGGGTAGGTTCGCTCAATTTTATCGAGATGCTGTTGATGGTAGTGGCAACGATTATTTGGGGATAGAAGCATTCAAGCAGAACGATGGTAGCCGCAAAACTGCGATCGTGCTGCAAGAATTTGGCGGTAATGTTGGCATTGGTACAGCAAATCCCGGCGTAAAACTAGAAGTTAGCGGGGGTGACTTAAAAGTTGCTGGAGCAATCATCCCAAGTACTGGCANNNTCGGGATTATGTTTCCCAAAGATCCAGGTGGTGGTGGCAGCGATGCCGCCTGGATGCGTTACTACCCTCGTAGTAGTGAATCTTGCACGGTAGAGATTGGTATAAGCAACGACCCAGATGACCATATTGCTCTTATGGCTTCTGGTAATGTAGGCATCAGTACGATAACTCCAGCAGCTAAACTACAAGTGCGGGATACGATCGTCCATCGTAATAATTATGATTTCACAAAAACAGCCCTATTGGTGAATTCCCAAACTAATAATGGTGGTAGCACTCCAGCAAGTGCGGAATCCGTGTTAGTACTCTCAAGAGAGGGAATAGCCGCTCAATCTTTCGGAAATATGGCCGATTTCCGGCTTAGCCGCTACGAAAATGTCGGTACTAATTCTCGCACCCAGCTAGATTTATATCTCACCGATGGCAGTTTTGTACCACAACAGGTGATGAGTTTGAGAGCCAATGGTAATGTAGGCATCAGTACGATAACTCCAGCAGCCAAACTACAAGTGCGGGATACGATCGCCCATCGTAATAATTATGATTTCACGAAAACAGCCCTATTGGTGAATTCCCAAACTAATAATGGTGGTAGCACTCCAGCAAGTGCGGAATCCGTGTTAGTACTCTCAAGAGACGGAATAGCCGATCAATCTTACGGAAATATGGCCGATTTCCGGCTCAGTCGCTACGAAAATGTCGGTACTAATTCTCGCACTCAGCTAGATTTATATCTCACCGATGGCAGTTTTGCACCACAACAGGTGATGAGTTTGAGAGCCAATGGTAATGTGGGCATTGGTACAGCAAATCCCGGCGTAAAACTAGAAGTTAGCGGGGGTGACTTAAAAGTTGCTGGAGCAATCATCCCAAGTACTGGCAATAGCGCAACAGTCGGGATTATGTTTCCCAAAGATCCAGGCGGTGGTGGCGGCGATGCCGCATGGATGCGTTACTACCCTCGTAGTGGTGAATCTTGCACGTTAGAGATTAGTGTATCCAACGACCCAGATGACCATATTGCTCTTATGGCTTCTGGTAATGTGGGCATAGGCACAACCTCACCCACTGCCAAATTAGAAGTGGTTGGAAAAATTAAATGCCAAAACGTTCGCACTCAAGTCGCAGCTAATAATGTAGTGGAGACCAATTCAAAAAACTGGGTTGATATGCCCGATATGTCGATGACTGTAAATACGACGGATAACCAGCTATTAATTTTATTTAAAACTGGAGGCGTTCAATCTGCTGATGTGCAACAGGAAAGGGCAAGATTCAGGTTGTTAATTGATGACTCTGAAAAGGCTTTTACGCTACATGAGTTTCACAATAAAGGTTGGGAATTAAGAGATGTATCTCTCAGCTGGCTAGAAAATCTTAAGGCTGGTTCTCATACGATTAAAATTCAGTGGCGGGCAGAATTGGGCACAATCAAAGCCTGTTGGTATGGCGATACAAGAACTTTGATTGCTGTAGAACTCTAACCTAATAATTGTCTACTCATAATTTTCAACAGGAAAGTAATTTTATGAAACAACAACTCGAACAACGCCTCCAATCCCTCAAAGCAGAATTTGAATCTGGCCAAAAAATGCTGGCAGATTTAGAAGCCAAACAAGCAAATCTCCGTGATACATTACTCCGAATCAGCGGTGCAATTCAGGTGATTGAAGAGGAATTAAACACAGCTGCCAACCGGGAAGATACCAACAGCCATCCTACCAAAGCGGTTAGCGCCGAAGTTGTCACAGAAGATGCGTAAATACATCATGGAGATTAAATTATATGAAACGCCAACACCTGAGTCAACGCAAAAATGCGATCGCTTCACCTCAATCTCAAAGTCATGCGATCGCCCAATATTCTCCTCACCCAATTGAGGAATTGCAAAGTGCGATCGGCAATCGATCTGTTAACCAACTGCTAGCAAATCAACCTATAGTACAAACAAAGCTGATGTTTCGAGGTTTATCTCATGAATTGGGATGTACTGTGCTTGACATAAGAGAGTACGGGGAACAGCAGACGAACAAAAGTGGACTGCCAGCTAACCTGAAAGCCGGAATTGAAAATCTCTCTGGTATATCAATGCATGATGTAAGAGTTCACTACAATTCTGACAAACCTGCTCATTTGCAGGCGTTGGCATACACTCATGGTACGGATATTCATGTTGCACCAGGACAAGAGCAGCATTTACCCCATGAAGCTTGGCATGTTGTTCAGCAAAAGCAGGGACGAGTGAAACCAACTGGGCAAGTTCAAGAAGTTGCTATTAACGACGATACAACATTAGAACGCGAAGCAGATGTGATTGGAAAAAGAATCAATAATTTTGAGCATGGAAATTTGCTAGGGAAAACGGTAGGTGATTCTGGGATGATGGAAAATAATTCAAGTTCCACCTCATTTTCCCCAGTATTGCAGCGAGTGCAGACATCTAGGACAGACCAATTAAGCAATGCAACTCCCCGCTACCTAAGAGAATTATCTACTATCCATAATCCCGGTTTGTGGGATTATACAAATCAAGGAACATTTGCGGTGAGCCATAAAGGAAGAAAATATGCTCTTGGTGTAGACGATGCACAGTATTCAGATAGAATACTAGCAAGAACAATTAGGAGAAAATGGGGATGGAGTACATATCATTTTCGACAAGAAATTGATGTTAAGGATGACCAGCTCAAAAATAATTTACATGGCCAAGACTGTAGTAATGCAGCAGAATATTTAATGCATTACGAACAAGGTATCGATTTAACTGATTCTAGTATAACTCCAAATTCCCAAGAGGAAGCGACTACTCACACAAATGCAGATTACGATCCTACAACACATCGCCCAAATGTTATATCAACTCAAGTACCAGCTAACGTTAAAGATGCAAATGCCCGAGCCGAAATAGGTGAAGCGTACTGTATAGTATCGCAACCAGGCGCACAAGGAGTGTACAACTTTCATTATGGTTGTGTAGCTGCCAAAAAAGGTGACGAAGCACTTACTGTTGAGGGTTTTGCTACAGGTTCGGCTACCATCCCTGATTGGTCATTTAATGTTTATGACGACGTTACAACCTTTCATGATCATTGGCAGGCAAGTATGACACCAAGGCAAGGAACAATTACTGCGGGCTATCCCTTTACTTTTATTGCTAAACTCAGTTGATTCTGTTTGCAGAATCCCCGCGCCTGAGAGCCGAGGAGGATGTCAATTGAGATCGGATGGCGCGGGGTCGATTCAAGTCTCCAATGGAAGATAAGTTTAGCCATGATTCAAGCATTACCAAAACTATTAACCTTTGATGAGTTTATTGACTGGCTGCCAGAGAATAGGCGCTACGAATTACACGATGGCACAATCGTAGAGATGCAACCAACAGGGCCTCATGAAGATATTACAGGATTCCTTAGCCAGGAATTGACCCTAGAATACACCCGGCTACATTTGCCTTATCGGATTCCTCAAAAAGCCTTAGTCAAACCAAACAACAAGGAAACTGGCTATAATCCTGACTTGCTCTTAGTGGATCGTCGCCATCTAGCATCTGAACCTTTATGGGAGAAAAAATCAACACTCATTTATGGCACATCCATCCCCCTAATCGTCGAGGTGGTTAGTACCAATTGGCGCGATGACTATGGCTACAAACTCGTTGACTACGAAGCGATGGGCATTCCAGAATACTGGATTGTGGATTATCTAGGTTTGGGTGGAGTGCGCTTTATTGGTAATCCCAAACAACCAACTCTCTCTGTATACCAGCTTATCGATGGGGAGTACCAGGTGCGGCAGTTTAGGGGAAGCGATGGCATTGAGTCACCCACATTCCCCGAACTCACTCTGACAGCCGAACAGATCTTTCAAGCTCAAAGGTGAGGAGTAAAGGGAACGCAACAGTCTGTGGAAGTACTAGCGACTCAAAGCATACTTAACAATCTGCCTACCAATGCTATGATCACCATTAAAATTCAAGTATATGGTAGTGTTTTCATTGTTTTCAAGAGTGTTGTAAACTAATTAGACTGAGATCGTCCACATCGAATTGCATCGACATTAATGCCGGATTGACGAGCGAGGTTCCTCTACCTAAACTCAAATTACTGTTAGGACTTGTCGAGTGATCGAGTAAGCGGCATTGGCTTTGGCATCTGAGGTAATTCCCTCTATTTCATCCGTGATTCGGACTTTTTGGATGGCGGATTCATAATCAAAAGGTGGCAGAGGTAGTCGAGGCTTTTCGGGGTTGTTCATAGTCTGGCAATGCAGAATAGGATTTCCAGCGATCAGTCCAGCGGTATTTGCGATCGCTTGCGAGGGGGCTTCAAATCTGTGCCATACCGCCATCAACAAACAGCTCGATGCCGTTCACAAAGCTGCTGTCGTCTGAAGCGAGAAAGACAACGGCTTTGGCAATCTCATCGGGCGTGCCTACTCTTCCCAGCGGGATGGTGCTGGCTTGGCTATCCACGAATTCTTGCACCTGTTCATCACTCAGTCCCAAGTGATTGTAACCAGCAGTAGGAACCACGCCAGGACTAATGGCGTTAACCCGGATATGGCGCTCTTTGAGGTCGAGTGTCCAATTACGGGCAAACGATCGCACGGCAGCTTTGGTCGCGCTGTAAACGCTGAAGGCTGGAGTACCTACGGTAGAAGCAGTCGAGGCGTTCAGAATGATAGAAGCGCCCTCTGGCAACAGAGGCAGTGCCTTCTGCACGGTGAACAGCAGTCCTTTGACGTTCGTGTTGAACGTTTTGTCAAAGTGTTCTTCAGTGATTGCTCCGAGTGGGGCAAGTTCTCCACCGCCAGCATTGGCGAAGATCACATCGAGGTGTCCTTGCTCTTGCTCAATCGTGGCGAACAGGCGTGAGAGGTCTTCCATCTTGGAGGCATCGCTCTGAACACCCGTGACGTTTTCACCAATCTCTTTCACGGCAGCATCCAGTTCAGGTTGGCGACGACCCGTGATGAAGACATAGGCACCTTCAGCGACAAAGCGTTTGGCAGTGGCAAAACCGATGCCGCTAGTACCGCCAGTGACAAGAGCGACCTTTCCTTCTAGTTTTTTCATGATTATTAGTCCAGTGGTATTGTACTTACTGCCTTCTTACAACTTTGAAAACAGCATCGATCCGTTCAAAGCGAGCGATCGCAGCTTCAATTGCACTAACGATGCTCACGCGATCTTGAACGTCCAACCGCGTAACAAGCACGTTGGGAAGTTGAACAAGATCTCGTTCTTCCTCTGGTCGCCGCATTGTAGCTACAACATTCCAGCCTTCGTGGGCAAAAAGACGCGCAGTGCCTTTGCCAAGACCAGACGAGGTTCCCGTAATCAAAATGGTTTTTGTCATAGTTGCCTCATGTGAGGGGTAGATCTCGCATCTAAGGGTTGGGTGAGTGAGAATGACACGGAGAGGGGGAGAGAGGGAGACGCGGGGATTTTAATCAATTTTCTGCTCTTTGCGTCACTGCGTCTTCCCTTCCCGCGTTATCTTCTATTGCAGATATTTCTTCAGTTCAGCGGCTGCCTGGACAAACAGAGAACGAACTGCCGGAACCTCAGCTAAACCATTCAACAGTCCAAAGTCATGAATCATGCCGTTGTAACGCACAGTTGTTACAGTTACCCCAGCTTCATCCAGCTTGCGTCCATAGGCTTCACCTTCATCCCGCAAGATATCGCTTTCTGCAACCTGAATTAACGTCGGGGGCAATCCTTTCAGTTGCTCAACCGTAGCCTGCAAGGGAGAGGCATAAATGTCTTTGCGTTTTTCTGGGTCAGCGATGTACATGTCATACATCCACTTCATCAACGGTGTGGTTAGGAACCGTTTCTCGCCAAATTGTTGATAAGAATCCGTTTCAAAATCAGCGTCTACGATCGGCCACATCAGGATTTGCAACTTAATGTGCGGTCCCCCTTTCGCTTTCGCCATCAACGTGGTCACAGTCGTCATATTACCACCGACACTGTTGCCGACGATCGCTAGATTTTTCCCATCAACCCCAATCTCTTCACCATGCTCAGCAACCCATTGGGTCGCAGCATAGATCTCATTGATAGCCTGTGGATACTGAGCGTCTGGCGTGGGAGTGTAGTTGACAAAGACACCCCCAAATCCTGAAAGCACAACGAGATCGCGAACCATGCGCTTGTGGGTTGGATAATCGCCCAGCACCCAACCACCGCCATGAATAAAGATGAAAACGGGCAATGTACCTTTGACCCCTTCAGGTCGCACGATATTGAGTGTAATTGTGTAACCGTCAGCGGTAATCGTCTTCTCAGACTCCTCAATGCCTGAAAGGTCTACTGGAACGGAAGCCTGTGCATCCACGAGTACTTGACGCGCTTCGAGTGGAGACAATTTTTCTAACGCCACACCTGCTGAGTTCAGTTCCTTCAAAAACTCCTTCGTTCCCTTAGAAAGACGTGGATCATCTGCAACTTCCAAAATTTTCACTTCTGATGAGTTTACTTGAGCAACCATGACATTCTCCTTTTGATAAAAAGACCTCGTGAAACTTTTCGCGATCAATGTAAAGGAAGCCTGCTGTATCCGGGGCAATGGCTGTGACGAGTGGGGAAGGAGCATATTTGCCAATTAACTGGCTAATGCTTTCGTTTGGTCCTAGTGCCCAACCCGCAATATAAACCAATGCTTTCACCTGCGGGTTGCCAGGATGTAGCGTCAGCCCAGCTACCATGAACCAGAACGATCGAAGGTTTAATTTCTTTAGACATAGGGGATATTCCTTGAATTGATTAACGAGGCGTGTAGCCCTCGCCTAACTCCGGGCGACATTTTTGGTGGACTAAGCATAAGTCCTCCTGGATTGCCCAACGTGAGTTGTCATAAAGCCACGGATATGCTCTGCGATCGCATCTCCTTCCTCTTCCAGAGCAAAATGTCCGGTATCAAGTAAATGGAACTCAATATCTTTCAGGTCGCGCTGGTAGGGATAAGCGCCTTCAGCAGGAAAGATATCGTCGTTCTTACCCCAAACAATCAAAGTCGGTGGCTGATGTCTGCGGAAATACTCCTGCCATTGTGGATAGAGCGGTGGATTGGTGCCATAGCTGTGGAACAGCGCCAGTTGAATCTCATCGTTTCCTGGGCGATCGAGAAGGGGTTGATCCATATTCCAGGTATCCGGACTGATCGCCTCAAGATTGCGAACACCGTTGGTATATTGCCACTTTGTGGCTTCCAGGGTGAAAAGGTGTCTGAGCTTGTCAGCATTCTCAGAAGAAGGATCTTGCCAATATGCTTTGATCGGCTCCCAAAATTCGCGCAGACCTTCCTCGTAGGCATTCCCGTTTTGCACAATTAGAGCTTGCACTCGCTCTGGATATTCAGTTGCAATCCGATAGCCAACGGGCGCACCATAATCCATCACGTAAAGGCTGTACTGCTTGAGAGCGATCGCACTAATAAACTTCTCCACGATCTCAGCCAAATGATCAAACGTGTAATCAAACTCATCCACACTTGGCATTGAACTGTTACCAAAACCCGGATAATCGGGGGCAACCAGATGGAAGCGATCAGCAAGCGCAGGTATCAGATTGCGGAACATATGAGATGAAGTCGGAAAGCCATGTAACAGCAGAATCGTTGGATTATCGCGAGAGCCAGCTTCTCGATAAAAGATATCTAAACCATCGATCGACACTGTGCGATAAGTGGTCATGAGATTACTCCTTGTAGGTTTATACAAACTCATTTGAGATCTAATTCGCTACCAGTCTTTTGAACATCAGTCGGATAAAACAAAGATTGGCTTGGTGGTCTCATTAACTAGAGTTCTCTCAAAGTTTTTGATGAGGATTTTACATCTCTCCATCCAAGCCTTTGACGTTTTACGGCAACTACTGATGAAGACACGCTACCGCAGGAAATAGTCGCGCCAACTTTTGGGCAAGGCTTCAAGTTGAGCAGCGCGGTGAAGTAACTCTGGATTGTCTTCCTCGCGCACATAAAGTTGAGTGATGTCGGCAACTGTGATATTGTTGTAATTTCGGCTCACCAACTCCAGAGTGTCTCCGGCTCCGACTTCGCCCTCTTGCAAAACACGGAAGTAAAATCCGGTTCGACGACTTGCAAGAAATCGTTTAACCATATCCGATCGCCCAAACCGAATCCCAAGTTTGTAGCAGGGTAGGCGAGGTTGTGTCACCATTAGTTGTACTGTGCCGATCTCAAAGCGATCGCCAATGTTCACTTCCTCTTCTTTCAGCCCAGTTGTCGTAAAATTTTCACCAAAGATGCCTAGCGGTAGCTCTGTGTCAGGCAATTCACCTCGCCAGTAATCGTAATGCTCGAACGGATAGACATAGACGGCTTTGTCTGCTCCTCCATGAACGGTTAGATCGGCTTGCCTATCACCGTCTAAATTGAGCGATCGCACCATCACCCGTTCGCTGACTGGCTCTTTGAAAATTCCAGTTGTAACTGTTTTCCCTTTCCAGGTCACTTCACGCGGAAGTCCGACGTTGAGAGAGATGAGTTTCATCTTTAGCTCCAAAGTTTTGGATTGCATTCAATTACGGCAGCCAACATGGGATATCGAAAAACGGAGGTTGCCGCACCCTGCTCCGGTGTTTTCTGCTGCTCAGGTGGGGTTATCCTAGACAGACGAATGGGCTGGGTTTTGTACGTTGTACTTGGCGAGAAGAGTTTGTCTAGTGGAACTTGCTTTAATTAAATCCGCTGCCTTCTCACCAATCATGATGGTCGGTGCGTTCGTATTTCCAGTGGTGATCGTTGGCATGATGGAGGCATCCACAACACGCAATCTATCAACTCCATGTACTCGTAGTTCAGGGTCTACCACCGCCATTGGGTCAGTGCCCATTTTGCAAGTGCCGACCGGATGCCACACTGTACTGCAAGTTTCCCGGACGTAAGCAACGAGTGCTGCATCGCTCTGCTTGTCGGCACCCGGAGCGATTTCCTCACCACGAAACTCATCCAAAGCACTTGCATGGAACAAGTTACGGAGTAATTTAATTCCGACAACGAGCTTTTGCACATCAGCTTCACTTTGGAGATAGTTCATTTGAATCATCGGTGCGTCTTTGGGGTCGGGGGAACGCAAACTGACACTGCCAATGTTGTGGGGATGAGTCAAACAAACGAAACTTGTGAATCCTAAACCCGAGTGGGCATAACCAGGCGGTACCAACACAGCCGGACCGAAGAGAAACTGTAAATCTGGCGCAGCATCCAGATTCCCCTCGGTATGCAAAAACAAGCCAGCTTCACCGATACTACTGGTGCAAGCCGTGTGTAAATCCTGAGTTGCCTCGTGTGCCACGGGCACGACAGGGTGGTCTTGGAGGTTTTGACCAACACCCGGCAAATCAGCTACTACCGGAATTCCCAAGGCTTTCAGTTGTTCTGCATCCCCAATACCAGAAAGCATCAGCAGCTTGGGTGAATCGAACGCGCCAGCACTTAAAATCACTTCCTGGTTGACCCTGACTTGGTGCAGTGTACCATCGTGCAGATATTCCACACCAACCGTGCGGGTGCCCTCAAACAACAATCGAGTTACCAACGCTCCTGTCGTTACAGTTAAATTGGGACGCTGGAGAATGGGCACAAGGAAGGCAGCAGCGGCACTGTGCCGCTTACCATCCTTGATGGTTAACTGATAGAGTCCTGCACCTTCTTGCTGCATCGCATTGGCATCAGGATTGTCGTCATATCCTAGTGCCACCGCTGCGTCTACAAAGCGTTGGGATACCACAGCAGGCGCAATGAGATCGGTCACGCTCAACTCTCCATCGGCCCCGTGAAATTCGGACGCGCCTCGTGAGGAGTGTTCCGATTTCTTGAAGTATGGCAAGACATCTTGGTAACTCCAACCGGGATTCCCCAATGACTGCCAGTGGTCATAATCGTGAGGATTGCCCCGCATATAAACCATGATATTAATCGAACTGCTACCCCCCAGGACTTTGCCACGGGGACAAAAGATTTTGCGGTTATTCAGGTAGGGTTCGGGTTCAGAGAAATATGCCCAGTCCACCTCAGAGCCTTGTAGGCTGAGGCATTCCGCCGGGATGTGAATCTCTGGTTTCGTATCTGGGTTGCCCGCTTCGAGTAGTAACACGGTTGTGTCACTGTCTTGTGTCAGACGGTTAGCGACCACGCATCCTGCCGAACCTGCACCAATCATAATGTAGTCATAGTCAGTCATAAGAAGCTCCTGTGTTGGTTCTGTTCATTGTTCCGGAACGCTGCCTACATTCTCATAGCATCATGTAGGCAGCGTTCCGGGAGGACCCAGAAATTCGTCACCCATCTCAGCCGCAATGCGTTCAAATAGCGCCAGGTCTGTTGGTTCTGTCTCATCTACCGTCCCGGTTGCTGCAATCAACCGAGCAAAACCGCTGGGTGCAGCAACGACTAATGCACGCGCTGGTTTATCGCTGAGCACGCCAACGACGTGAGGAGTGCCAGGAGAAATCAAAAAGCTTTCGCCAGGGGTTAGCACAGCCTTGTTCTCACCTGCCCAGACCGTGAGATCCCCTTCCAGCACGTAGAGTTGTTCGGAATAGCGCGTGTGGCGATGGAGGGGCGTTAGTGTACCCGGAGGGTTGTAGCCCTCGATTAGATCGTACTGACCACCGGTTGTAGTGTGATCGGCAATGATGGTGATCCGATTGCCCAAAAGCCAGAAAGATTGTGTCATAAGATTGCTCTTTTCTCCTTGTGGATAGGTATAAAGTTGATGTTTAATAGCCTTATTAGATAGCTGCTTACCGTCTCATTTCGGGAATAGATCGGGAACTTAATGACTTGCAGTGACAATGGCTGCCATCAACTGCTCAATGTTCCAGCGACTGGTATATCGAATTCCATTAATAAACAGTGCTGGGGCAGCCGTTACTCCACTGTGTAATCCACTTTCGATATCTTGATTAATGCGCTCGATATGTACTTGACTGGATATATCTTGCAGAAATTGGGGAATATCAAGTCCTAGATTATTGGCATACTCCACAAGATGAGCGTTTCCTAACTCTTGTTGATGGGTGAACAAAATGTCATGCATTTGCCAAAACTGACCTTGGACGGCTGCCGCTTCAGCAGCTTCGGCTGCACGTTGGGAATAAGGATGTATTTGCGGCTGTGGAAAGTGGCGAAATACAAAGCATAAGTCGTATAGCTGTTGCTGGATCGCCTTGATTAATTGGTGAGCTTCGCCACAAATAGGACATTGATAGTCACCATATTCAACGAGTGCCACTGAAGCGCTCGCCAATCCCTGAATATTATCTTGTTCAGAAATTGGCACAAGCAACCGATTATAATAATCACCGAGACTCATTGGCACCTCTTAGGAAAGGAGTGCAGCAGGTAGAGACAGATGATTGCTATAAAACATCTTTCAAAATTGGGTAAATCAATACCTCTGTGTTATCTGTTGCATACTCTCAATTTAGAGAGTTAAGTCGATTTTGTCGCTGAGAAAAACTTCAGTTGATAAGCTGACAAATTATGCAGATGATAACCTGACAAATTTGACAGGTATGACGCTACAAGCTAACAATGCCCCGCCTTAATGCAACGATCACCGCTTGAGTGCGATCCTCTACACCCAACTTACTTAAAATATGATTGATATGAAAGTTGACAGTGCGTTCAGTAATATGTAGAGCCTTGCTAATGACTTGGGTACTCTTGCCCATTGTAATTAGTTGAAGTACCTCTAACTCGCGATCGCTTAATTCTGGACTCGTCATGCGCTCTAAGAGTTTGGCACCTACATGCGGTGGAATGTGCTTCTGTCCTTTGTGAACGGCGCGAATAGCCCACAGCAATTCTTCTGGCTCGGCATCCTTGAGTAAATACCCTTTAGCCCCTGCTCGCAATCCCTGATAAATATCTTCATCGCCGTCGTAGGTCGTCAACACGATGATCCGAGCCGCAGGAAACTCAGCGCAGATGGCAGTAATGGCAGCGACTCCATCCATCTGGGGCATTCGCAAGTCCATCAAAGTCACATCTGGCTGCTGTTGACGAAAGACGGCGAGTGCCTCACGACCATTCTCAGCTTGTTCAACTACAAGAATATCTGGCGCTTCTTCCAGCATCGCAACCAAGCCCTGACGCACAACCGGGTGGTCGTCTACAACCAGAATACGAATGGTATTGGGTTGGCTCATAATTACTTTTCCTGATTCACGGACACAACAATTTCTGTCCCCTGTCCTGGGGCACTCTGGATCTCGAACTGTGCCCCAATGCGATCAGCACGTTCCGCCATCCCCAATAAACCAAAACCCTTGTGACTAGAAGAACGATTAACTGTAAATCCCTGTCCATCATCCTTGATTCGTAATATGCACTGCCTGGACTGATATATCAGTTCAACACGAATTTCAGTTGCAGATGCATACTTTAGTGCATTAGTCAATGCTTCTTGTCCAATCCTAAGCAGATTATTTTCCACCTCAGAGGTTAGCGGATAAGGCATACCGATGGCTTCACACATAATTGTCGTACCAGTGGATGTTTCTAGCTGGCTTGTCAGATGCTTGAAAGCGCTGAACAAATCATTATTTTCCAATAAGTATGGACGGCGTAGCGCCTCTACAGAGCGGCGTGCCTCTGCCAGTCCAGTCCGGGCTAAGTTCTGTACTTGAGTTAGGTAAGCCTGAGCTTTTTGGGGGTCTAACGTTATCTTGCGTTCAGCAGATCTAGCGTGAATGATAATGCCTGTAAAGGACTGTGCCAGCGTATCGTGGATTTCTCGCGCCATACGGTTGCGTTCTTCCAAAATCGAGGCTGCTTCGGCGAGTTTGCGATCGCTAATATCAAGAATCACACCCAACATTCGCACAGGTTGTCCGGCTGCATTATAAATGCCTCGACCTCTGCCAACCAACCAGTGAATACTACCATTTGGGTAGATCGCTCGATATTCAGCTTCAAAATCGGTATGAGTTGCTAGAGCTGCTGTAACAGCTTGCTCAATCCGATGAATATCTTCTGGATGAACGCGATCGCGCCATGCCTGATAGCTACTCTCAACTTCACCTGGCGCTAATCCCAGCAATCGAGCATGGTTATCGTTCCAGTCTACTGTATCCTCCACGATATTCCAGTTCCAACTGCCAATATGGGTGAAGTCCATCGTCAGCCTGCGTTGCTCTTCACTCTGCCGCAGGGCGTTTTCAACTCGCTGACGCTCTTGAATCTCCTGAGAAAGCAGCAAAGTTCGCTCAGTCACTTGCTGTTCCAACGTTCGGTTGTAATTGGCTAAGAGGTGTTCTGTTTGTTTGCGCTCGGTGATATCTTGAAAGGCTACGATCGCATAAGCCACCTTGCCCTGTTCGTCAAAAACTGGAGTCCCCCATACCTCAACTGGAATGGTTGCATTGTTTTGGCGAATATCTATATCGTCAATCGTGGTGCGTTCACCCCTCAATGCCTGAATAACTGGCAGTCTCTCAGTGGGATAGATTTGATCTGTTCCCATCACATAAAATTGATAAACCTCTGCAATTTGATCCGGTGCCACAGACGGATCGATCCCTTTGCCCATGAGCTGAATGCCCTGTCGATTGGCGTAGTAAGGGCGACCCACCGCATCGACTATACCAATTCCCACCGGAATCGCTTCTAGAAATTGAGCCATCTGACTTTCGCTAGCTTGTAGCTTTGAGTAGAGTTTTGCATTTTCAATCGCGATCGCAGCTTGAGTTGATAGCAGATGCAAAACTTGCGTTCGCGTAGCATCTCCTTCGGAGAATCGCTCTGGTGTGAATACTCCAGTTGCTAATTGATTTTCCAGATACAACACACCCACAAGCTTACTCTGGTTTAGCAAGGGTAAACACAGCAATGACTGAGTTTGGTTCTCCTGAATGTAAGGATCGTTGATAAAATTACCTTCACCAGTTGCATCATTTAAGATGACCGATTCATGAGTCCGAATCACATACTGAATAATAGATTTGGGTAAATGATTTGCCATTGGAATGGATTGTAGCACTTGCGTTGTACAAATCTGCTCACCATCAGACAGTTCACAGGCAGCCTCAATTCTCCATTCTCCTGAGTTTTCCAAAATCAGATACCCGGTTTGTGCGCCAGCATTCTCAATAAGGATCTGCATCAAAGAGCGAAGTAACTGCTCTAGTTCAATTTCGCTCGAAATTGCTTGTGATGCTTTCATTACCGTCGCTAAGTCGAAAGCAACTTGCGAGGTATTAGAGGTCGTTCCAGCAGCAGTGTGGGTTGGTATAAAATCTGTGCTGGGCGATTGGGGAAAAAACAGGGGATAGCGAGTTTCTAAATCTTTGACCTTTGCAATTGCTCCCCAGCGTTCATAACAGTAACGGGCTTCTTTCATGTAAAGCTGGGCAAACTTTTCCAGACCTCGCGCTAGATAATGCTTAGCAGCTAATTCGTATGCTAACGCCTCTTCCTGGATATATCCGTTTTCTCTGGCTCCTTGAATCGCTTGTTCGTAGAATTTTTCTGCCTCAAGCAACTGACCCAAAACCCGTGCTTTTTCTGCCTCAACTAAATGATATTTATGCAAATAATTCATGGGCGCATAATGTGCCCAGTGTTTCATTTTTTTCTGGCTAAGGGTAACTTTTTTGAAGATTTCCGACTGCGCTTGAGCGCTACTTCCGGGATAGGTTGCAAGTCTTGTCAGAGAGTCATAAAGGTAGTAGACAGGAACAGTAGGTGTCACTCTTATTTGGCTTAAATGGCTTTCCGCTTTAGCTGAGTTTTCAACGGCCTGAGCATACTCAGAAAATAGATAGCATAGGATAAGTTTGCTGAGAGATTCCAAAAAAATTGAGATTCTATTTAGTTCGTGTTGTGACTGCCTCTTCTCATTGTAGGCTTCGCCAATGAGATGGGTTGGAGTGACCGAACATCCCATCAAATTTAAGACAGTTTGCTGAAATATTTGAACATGGATGAGTGCTGTTTTCTGTTGAACTTGACGACGGAGTGCTTCAGTGTATGTTCTCATCTCGCGTTCAAGTTCCACAAGTTCCTTACCGACAATAAAGGCTTGGAGACAGTAAGCGTAAGCACCGTAGGCAGCAAACTCTAAATCCCCAATTTCTAGTCCGCTTTGATAGACTTCCAGGAGTGGCTCAGCTATTTGTCTAATATGTTTTTTCCAATGGATAATAAAGAAATTTACAACGAATAATGTCCGCGCTTTAAGTGCATGAGTATGGGGCTGTGACAACAGCCTGAGAGCCAACTGTCCAAACTGGTAACCAGACTCAATATCTCCGACCATTCCACAAAGGATGAATCCACCAAAGTTGCTATAGACAAATGGAGATATAAACCCATTGCCATACTGAATGGATAAGCTGACCTGTTTAGACACAAGTAGAGGCACTAAATCAGGAGCAGCAAAATAGGCAGAAGTCGTGATGCTTGACAAAATTCGCATCGCCGCTAACTTGTCCGGCTCAGTCATTTCCGGCAAATGGATCAAGTCTCCGATTGATTTCTCACTGAAGTGGGATGAGATGGCGTCTAGTTCAAGCTGAATATGTGACTGACTTGGCGTTTCAGGAAAACTGATCCCCAGTTGCTGCAAAACTTGCAATGCTGTATTGATCGATTCTACTAACTGATTCTGCGCGAAGGCAGTTTCAATTTTAACTTCGTAAACTTTTACGGTATCAAGAACCGTTTTGGCTTCTTGCAAAATAATTGTAAACCAGAATTCTACCTGCTCAAAATCGCCACATATATATGCGACTTCTGTAGCTTCTAAAGCTAACTCTAAGGTCAGGTCATAGTTGGTTTGCCAGCTAGAAGCTGCTAGCCAAACTCTTGCTGTAGCTAAATATTTTTTCGCCACACTATAGGCGATCGCCCCTTTGGCTTTCTGACCTGCCATTAAATTTAAGAAAGCAATTTTATCTCGTTGAGCTTGATCGGTAACCAGTTCAACACCATGATTGAGATGATCCACAATTTCAAACAACCGCTCTGATAGTCGCTCTGGTAACGTTTTTTCAAGTAAATTGTGACCAATTTGTAGATGGAAAAATTGTCTCTGGGTCTCATCCATTAAAGCATATGCTGCTTGCTGCACGCGATCGTGCAAGAACTTATACTCTTGAACTAACAAGTTTTCATCTAATTCAGATAGGGGTTGAATTAATCCAGCTTGTATTGCTGCCAGTAAATCTAGAGAAAGTGCTTTAGGAGGTTGCTCACAAACAATCGCTAACGTTTCCAAATCAAATTCTGCTCCAATACAAGCGGCTAAACGGAGAATTTGCTCTGTGTTTTCTGGTAGTTTTTTCAACTTCAAGAGCAGCAACTCCACGACATTATCGGTAATAGTTTTGGCTTTAATTTGAGCAATATTCCACTGCCACCCCCCTTTACTTCTCCCTGGAGTTTGGGGGGATTGAGGGGGGTCAAACCTCAGGAGATTTTCGCTATACAGCAATCGTAAAAATTCACCAACAAAGAAGGGATTGCCCTCGGTTTTATGCAGAACTAACTCAGCTAAGGAACGAACGGTATCAGTATTGTGATGTAGCGTCTCGGTAATCAACTGACTCAACGGTTCCAGCGTTAAGGGCTTCAGGATAATCTCTTGAAGCATTGCCCCCCCTTTTCGCAGTTTCGAGAGTGTTAAGACCAATGGATGCGTTGGATTTACTTCATGATCTCGATAGGCTCCTATTAAAAATAGGAATTGGGCTTGCTCATCCAGTAGCATCAGTTCGATTAACTTCAGCGTGGCTGAGTCGATCCACTGCAAATCATCGAGGAAGATTACAAGCGGATGTGACTCTGAACAAAACACCCGCACAAATTGTTGAAAAACTCGATTAAAGCGATTTTGAGCTTCAGTTGCCCCAACTTGGCTTACGGGTGGCTGCTTGCCAATAATTAACTCAACTTCCGGGATCACATCAATGATGATTTGTCCGTTGCTTCCCAAAGCCATTAAAAGGCGCGATCGCCACTGTTGCAATTGCTCGTCGGGTTCACCCAGCAGTTGCTGCACCAATTTTTGCAGGGCATGGGCGATCGCACTGTAGGGAATATTGCGGTGAAATTGGTCAAATTTACCAGAGATAAAATAGCCGCGCTTTTGGGTGATTGGTTTATAGAGTTCCTGCACTAATGCTGATTTCCCAATTCCAGCATAGCCAGATACCAACATCATTTCGACTTTGAATCTTGGGTTGCCCGTTTGTTTCCTCTCCGAAGTCGCTTCTGAATTGTTCTGTAAAGAGGCGACGCGATTGTCCTCCGGACACGCTACGCGATCGAAAGCTGCTAGTAACATTGCAACTTCCTTGTCTCGTCCATACAGTTTTTGTGGAACTTGAAACTGATCGGAAACATCTTGAAGACCTAGTTGAATGCTATCAATTCGACCAGTTTCTTCTAATTGATGAGCACAGAGTTCTAAATCGGCTTTGATTCCCCAAGCACTTTGATAGCGCTCCTCCGCATTTTTCGCCATCAATTTCAAAATAATATCTGAAACGGGTTTGGGAATCGTTGCATTCAGCTCATGAGACGCAACAGGCTGTTTGGCAATATGACAATGGACTAGCTCAAGGATGTCCGTTGTGGGAAACGGCAGGTGTCCGGTTAGCAGTTCGTAGAACGTCACACCGAGCGAGTAAAAATCGGTGCGGTAATCGAGCGAACGGTTCATGCGCCCGGTTTGCTCTGGAGACAGGTAGGCGAGTGTCCCTTCTAAAACATAGTGGCTCTTGAACGTTGGATGAGTGCGGTTAAATCGGGTGGCAATTCCGAAGTCAATAATTTTAACAACACCAGTATCCGGATTGAGAACAATGTTGCCAGGGTTGATATCCTTATGAATGACATTGGCGGCATGGATTTTGCCCAGAATATCTGTGATGTCGTTCGCAAGCCCCAGAAACATGGATAAGGGCATGGGGCAGAAGTCTGGGCGCTTGTGCATCCATTGCTCTAGGGACTCCCCGCCAAAGTCTTCTAAGAGAATGACGAGAGTACGTTGATAGTCTTGCTGGCTTTCTGCCTTGACAACTCCTTCCAGGTTGAGGGAACGGATAATTTCATATTCCTGTCTGTAGCGAGTCAGTTCTTGAGGAGAGGGATAATCAAGCTTTAGCATTTTTACGATGAGCGATCGCTCATCTTGCATTCTGATGCCCCGATACACCACAGAAGCGGAACTCTCATAGATTTTGCTTTGGATGGCGACTCCAGGTAGGGCAATCATAGAACTCTCTCCAGATGAGTGTCATGAGCTGAGTTAACGCCAGTCAGACAGATACTAGAATTGAATATACTTCCTCACACGAAGAGCCTGAATCCCCTCTTTAGGTTTTCCAGTCATTCCGAATAATTCGACATTCTCAGATGAGAAATTTATCCTCCTTGGTTTTTCAAAGGCATGAAGCGTTTAGATTTTGCTACCCATTGCACCTAGG
>DNXU01000588.1:25864-30461 GCA_003505715.1 Cyanobacteria bacterium UBA8803
TGTGGTGAGCGCATTGAGTGACAGAGGCATTGAATTTAAAAGCCTCCAGGAGAGCATCGACACGTCCACCCCTGGAGGCAAACTAATTTTTCATGTTTTCTGCGCGATCGCAGAATTTGAACGAGACTTAGCTTGCTCTCGACCTACACCGTCATTGCCCCGATTCAGCCATTGTGATGGGAGCGATCTAAGATACAAGCAGTAAGTTATCAGAGGGGTCGTTATGGTACAGTACAACCCGTTGCAATATCTTCCTACTGCTGAAGAATTGCCCGATTCTGACGATACCCCTGTGGATAACGAGATTCAAAACCTGATTCCCAACCTTTTGCTAGCCGTCTTATCTCTGGCGTGGGGCGACAGCCAAGACTGGTTCTTTGGCATCGATATGGGGATTCACTACCTCTACCAACAAGTGCGTCAACCCACCCTCGTTCCCGATGGCTTCCTCAGTTTGGGAGTTCCCCGGCGCAATCACGAGCGCGGACGCTTGAGTTACGTGCTCTGGGAAGAAAACAACATCCCTCCCATCTGGGCATTAGAAATTGTCTCCAAAAAACCGGGCGGCGAATATGACGAAAAGTTGACAAAATATGCCCAGCTTGGGGTGTTGTACTACACCATTTACAACCCGGATTACTGGCGACGCGACCAGCACGACCCGTTTGAAATCTATCGTCTAGTTGAGGGAGAGTATATCCGACAAACCGGAGAACCGTTTTGGATGCCAGAAGTGGGTTTAGCCATCGGACGGGGCATTGGCACTTACGAAAGATGGACGCGGGAGTGGTTGTACTGGTATGACTGGAACCAAGAGCGGTTGTCAATAGCCGAAGAGATACTCTTCCACGAGCGACAACGGGCGGAACAAGAGCGACAACGAGCGGAACAAGAACAGCAACGAGCGGAACAAGAACAGCAACGAGCTGACCAACTAGAGCAGCAACTTAAAGACTTGATTACCAAGTTACGAAAACGGGGGATTGACCCTAGCAGTCTGTAATCAGCCATACGCTTGCACTCACACACTTTCGTTTGGGTGGAGTGCGCTTTATTGGTAATCCCAAACAACCAACTCTCTCTGTATACCAGCTTATCGATGGGGAGTACCAGGTGCGGCAGTTTAGGGGAAGCGATGGCATTGAGTCACCCACATTCCCCGAACTCACTCTGACAGCCGAACAGATCTTTCAAGCTCAAAGGTGAGGAGTAAAGGGAACGCAACAGTCTGTGGAAGTACTAGCGACTCAAAGCATACTTAACAATCTGCCTACCAATGCTATGATCACCATTAAAATTCAAGTATATGACTGTTGCAGTACCCGTCACTATCCCCATCAAAAATATTCAGCTTAACCCAGGTAGTTTAATTACCATCCGTGACTTAACCTGGGAGCAATTTGAAGCGATTCTAGAGGAAAGAGAAGTAGAAGGAGCCAGAACGAGAATCGCTTACAGTAAAGGCATATTAGAAATCATGTCACCCCTGCCCATTCATGAAAGACCTCACCGAATTATTGGCTATATAGTCACCACTATCCTTGATGTCGAAGAGCGAGATTGGGAAGACTTTGGTTCGACAACATTTAGAAAAAAAGCTAAAGAAGCAGGAATCGATCCTGACACATGCTTTTATATTCAAAATGCTCAGAAAGTGCGCGATCGCAAGAGAATAGATATGACAGTCGATCCACCTCCTGACTTAGCTATTGAAGCGGATGTAACCTCTCAGACGATCCTCGATATTTATGAAGCCTTAGAAGTACCAGAAGTGTGGATTTATACTGAAAAAAAATTTACCATTAACGTTCTCATAGATGGGAAGTACGTTCAATCCTCTGTCAGCCCTATTTTTCCCAACTTACCGATTCTAGAGTTAATTCCTCAGTTAGTAGAGCGAGCCTTCACCGAGGGTAGCAGTAAAATGCTCAGAGAACTTAGAAAGCAAATGAGTTAAGTTGTCACCAATGCTCTTAACCCCAGTTGGCGATAGTAGTTTTCTTGTGCCGTGATGGCTGGTGTGAGTAAGGCTTCTAGTTGAGAAGCAACTACTTCATCTTCCACCATTGGTCTATTCGTCTTTTTGGCGTGGTCGCGGTTAGTTTTTCGGACTTCGGCGTGAGCGCTCAGTCGAACGCTGACACTCACAATTAGTTGCCCACAATCGGTCAATTACTTGTCATGAATGGTGTCACATGATTTTTCCAGAGTGCAACTGTTACCCGAAACCTAATTGATAATGATAATCATGCAGGAGGGGCTGTCGATGCCGGAGTGGTGCTTCGGTGCCTGATACGTCACACAGGTGATTCAAACTCGGCAGTCTGGGAGCGGGGCACAAGTAGATGACTTGATTAGCATCAGAATATTTCTCAGCACTGCTCAAGGATTTCGCATGTTCAGTCGTTCAGAAAGTCGAAGCGATTCCAACCGCTCCTGATTCGGAAAAGCTTGATTCACTTTGCGAGTTGCTCAATTTTGATCTGCCAAAGATAGCTGTGCCAAGCTCAGAAAGCTGATTTCTTCAGAGGCTTATATATGTTGTTTAGCATCCTGTTTTCCCAGCTTTTATTCAACCGTGCCAGGGAAAGCAAATGATCACGACACCCGATATCAGTCCCGAAAAAATCAAGCTCACACAAATGAGCAAGTTGGCATTGAGTTTTCCGTCTCTGCAAAATGCTCCTGGAGCATCCCCTTGGGATCAACACAAGCTTGATTTATGGGCAACTACTGCCATTTCCCACGGGGAACGTTGTACTGCTCAATTTGTGCTTTCCGTATGGGGGCATACTACGATGAAGAACTGTCCTTGGAAATGTGGACCATTTGATTTCGTTGAGGCTTTCTCGGTGTGGGATGATACCCATCGAAATGCTTTTCAGGCATGGATTCGAGACCCGCGGTGGCCTTAATTCCCCGCACTCCATTTCAAGGGCACTACCCGATAGTCTCCTGATCGCCATGCTGCTATAGTCATCATCATGCCAAACCAGACATCCCTATTTTCTGACAGCAATTACGCCGATTTTCTGAATGGGCTAAAGCAACGTATCCGATCAGCTCAAGTTAAGGCATCTCTAGCCATTAACCAGGAACTGATTCGGCTCTATTGGCAGATTGGTCACGAGATTCTGATCCGGCAGCAAGAACAGGGTTGGGGCGGCAAGGTGATTGAGCGTCTGGCTAAAGACCTCAAACGAGAGTTCTCTGATATGGCTGGGTTTTCTCAAACCAACCTGAAATACATGCGAAGCTTTGCTGAGGCATACAGCGAGGAAGAGATTAGTCAACGCAGCGTTGACCAATTGCCTTGGCGACACAATATTGTCCTCTTCACAAAGCTGAAAGAACGGGAAGCTCGCTTCTGGTATGCCCAAAAAGCTATTGAAAATGGCTGGAGTCGGGACATCTTGGTGATGCAGATTGAAACTAATCTTTTTGATCGTCAGGGAGGCGCGATTACCAACTTTGCGAGATCGCTCCCTTCTCCACAGTCCGACCTAGCTCAGCAGCTCATTAAGGATCCGTATAACTTCGATTTCCTGATGTTGGCTGAAAATGCACAGGAACGGGAACTAGAACGTGCTCTAATTCATCATATCCGTGACTTCTTAATGGAGTTGGGGTTGGGCTTCGCATTTCTGGGTAGTCAATACCCACTAGTAGTCAGCGGTAAGGAATATCGTCTCGACCTCTTGTTCTACCATGTTCATCTGCATTGCTACATCGTCATTGACCTTAAGATGGGTGAGTTTGAGCCACAGCACTCAGGACAGATGAGCTTCTATGTAGCTGCTGTAGACAACTTACTTCGACGCGATCGCGATGATCCCACCATCGGTATTATTCTATGCAAGTCAAAAGATAAGACAACCGTGGAATTTGCACTTCAGGGAAGCCAGCAGCCGATCGGCGTTTCAACCTATCAGCTTCAATCACAACTTCCTCCTCAGTTGCAAAATAATCTTCCTACAGTTGAGCAGCTAGAAATGGAACTCGCTTCTGCGGTGGAGAATGTTGAAGACAACACAGAGAGTGAAGAGGAAGAGTAATTTTGGAAACTACTAAACTAGTTGATTTTCATTGCCATCTCGACCTGTTTCCAAATCATTTGGAAATACTAAGAGAGTGTGAAAATCTTGGTATCAAAACTCTTACAGTAACCAATGCTCCAAGAGTATGGGCACAAAACCAACTATTTGCTAAAGATTGTCAGCATGTAAGAGTTGCTCTAGGATTACATCCCCAGCTAGCACATGCATATGCTAATGAATTAAATCTTTTTGAGAAATATTTGCCGGATACAAGATATGTTGGTGAAGTTGGACTTGATGGTGCCCCAGAGTATGCAAATACTTTAGAAACTCAACGGCAAGTATTTCGTACAATCCTCAATCTCTGTGCTCAATCAGGGGGAAAAATTTTAACTGTTCACAGCCGTCGCGCCTCTCGTGAGGTTATTGATCTGATTGGCAACCATTTTCCTTCTAGTAAAGGAGGTACTGTCCTTCATTGGTTTACAGGTACTATCAAAGAAGCATTAGTAGCAGGGATTGGGATAATTTTCCAGATTGAGCCAATCCAGAAAGAAAGT
>DNXU01000321.1:0-1088 GCA_003505715.1 Cyanobacteria bacterium UBA8803
CTTAAAAGTGGGGGAGTCTCAGAATAAAGGAATTGAAAATCCATCTATCCACTCTTCCTCTCCCTTACCCCTCTCCCTATTAGCTTAAATAAAACAATGGGAAACCAGAATTTCTGCTAAACGTTGACTATCGTGGCGTAATACAGTCTTTCCTCTTACAAAATTGCCGCTGATTACCTCACGGGTGACCAGTTTCTGGCACTCCTCCAGATCCGGCTCAACTGGGAACTTATTTTCGGTAGCATAGAGTCTGCCCAACATATCCTCGATCGCCCCAGTATTAACGATCACATAATCAACCAACGTCCCCTCACCGTAATATTCTTCTACTTTCTTAATAAAATCCGATGCCTTATAACCATTGGTTTCGGCTGGATCGGTAACCAAATTCAGTACATAAGTTTTGGGTGCAGAAGTTTTGGTCAAAGCTTCCGGCAGTCCTTCTACCAAAAAGTTCGGCAAAATACTGGTGAATAAGCTGCCAGGGCCGATAACAATATGGTCAGCTTCTAGAATGGCTTGAACTACTGGCTTATAAACCTGAGCCCGACGGGAAAGATAGATGTATTCGATCCTGTACTCAAAGTTAGTACGCAGGTCAATATGGGTTTCACCGATTAAATCAGTTCCGTCATGCAATTTAGCAATCAGATCCACATCATTGAGGGTAACGGGTAATACACGACCCTGTATATTTAATAGTTTTGAAATTGACTCAATCCCAAAGGGAGTTCCACCTTCCCAATCATAAGCCGCAGCTAGCAGCAGGTTACCCAGGCTGTGTCCTTTCAAACCTTCGCCTTTTGGAAAACGATAATTCAGGAAATCGCGCCATTTCTTACTGTAGTCATCATCAGGCAGTAGTTCGGAGATACATTTGAGAACATCTCCGGGAGGTAAAATTCCGTTTTCGTTCCGCAAACGACCGCTACTACCTCCACTATCCATCATTGAGACAACAGCAGTTACATCCGCTACCTTTTTTAACTCACTCAATACAGTACTAACACCAGACCCACCACCGATTGTAACAATTTTAGGTTTATTACTTTGAGTCATTATAAAGTTAATTGTTGTTGGTTGTTGGT
>DNXU01000321.1:1315-2220 GCA_003505715.1 Cyanobacteria bacterium UBA8803
ACAACCAACAACAAACAACAATTAGCCATCTCGATTCAGGGCTGACATTAGAGATTGCTGGCTCACTGTCTGATAAACATCTCTCAAATATTGCATGACACGAGGGTCAGCTACCGCTAGGGGAATTGTCCCCAAGACATCTAGCACTGTACTGTTGTCTGGAGGTGGTGCAATCACTACCAATGAAGGGTCTAGCGGTTCATTATATTGCCAAAATTGCTCAATGTTGAGTGGGGTGGCAGCGGATTGGGTAACGGATGTAGCGGATGGGTTAGTGGGTTGAGGTGGCAAGTTCTCTTCTTTTTGGTTCTCCTGTTCTGTTACTCCTGTACTGCGCAGGCGGCGCAAGTCATTCAGGATTTGTTCTTTGGTGCGTCCCCGTAACTGGAACAAAACAAAGGGGTCTTCACTGAAGCGATCGCCTAATTGATAATAAACTGCCCCAATATGCTTGCAGGGATTTTTGGGGTCTGGACAACTGCACCGGGAACGGATATCTGAGAGGGTAAAAGGAAACAAGCTCAACCCATTTGCCGTGAAGACTCGTTCGATATTCTCAGGCATCTCTCCCGCCAAAAGCTGAGCCGAGTAAATCGCTTGCTGTGCCATTGTTTGCACTACATAATTCCAATCTTCTTCAGTAAAAGGGTCGATGGAGAGATCGACTTGATAGGGTTCTGGTGCTGTACCCTGTACTCTAGCCAATACCTCTGGGCCTTTAAACTCAATACTGAGGACGTTTCCTTCCTTAGCATATTTACGCGCCCGTTCCAAACGCTTTTTGAACCGATAGGAATTGAGCAAATCGTTCCCCCGTTGCACCCACCATTCTTGGCTTTCAATTTCAAAGTTTGTCATTGGTTGTTGGTTGTTGGTTGTTGGTTTTTGGTTGTTGGTTGTTGGTT
>DNXU01000321.1:2339-12325 GCA_003505715.1 Cyanobacteria bacterium UBA8803
TTGGTTATTGGTTGTTGGTTGTTGGTTGAGCGCTGAGTAACAACAAACAACAAATAACAAATAACAAACAACAAATAACAAACAACAAACAACGAACAACAAACAACAAACAACTAATCATCAATTACGGCGTTGCGATCTAGTAATAAGAGCGATCGCAACTGGTTGGTATCCATTTCGGTCAGCCATTGTTCGCCAGCGTCTACTGTTTGTTCGGCTAGCTGTTTCTTGCTTTCGATAATGTCGTTGATTTTCTCTTCTAGAGTTCCGGTACAGACAAACTTGTGGACTTGAACGTTACGTGTTTGACCAATGCGGAAGGCGCGGTCAGTGGCTTGGTTTTCTACAGCTGGGTTCCACCAGCGATCGATGTGGAAGACGTGATTGGCTCTGGTGAGGTTCAGTCCCGTGCCGCCTGCTTTGAGGGAGAGAATCAAGATGCGTGGACCTTCGGGGTCGTTTTGGAAACGATCGATCATCTCTTCTCGTTCCTTTTTGCGGGTTGACCCGTACAGGAATAAGACTTCTCCTCCTAACTGTTCCTTTAAATAGGGTTGGAGGAGTTTGCCCCATTCGGCAAATTGGGTAAAGATTAAGGCACGATCTCCCTCGGCAATGGCTTCCTCTAACATTTCCTGCAAACGCAGTAATTTACCCGATCGCTTGGCATCTTGTAGGGCTTTTTCTTTTAAATAGTGCGCCGGGTGGTTGCACAGTTGCTTGAGTCGTAACAGCAACGTCAAAATCATCCCCCGCCGCTGGATACCTTCGGCGGCTTCAATCTCAGCTAAGGACTCATCAACAACCTTTTGATAAAGCGCGGCCTGTTCGGCTGATAAACCGCAGAATACCGTCATCTCTTGCTTATCTGGTAAGTCTTGAATGATGTCTTTGTCAGTCTTGAGGCGGCGGAGGATGAAAGGTTGGACTAGCGATCGCAAAGTTTGCAAAGAGTCGGTATCTCCAAATTTTTCAATAGGCATGGCAAACCGACGCTGGAAAAATTGGCGATCGCCTAAATACCCTGGATTGAGAAATTCTAAAATTGACCACAACTCTGATAATCGATTTTCTACAGGTGTCCCTGTTAAGGCAATGCGAAACTCAGATGGTAACTGCCGGATAGCTTGGGACTGCTTTGCTCCTGGATTCTTAATATTTTGTGCTTCATCCACCACTACCCCTCGCCAAGAAATCGGCTGGAGAGTTGTGGCATCTCGAAACACTAAGGGATAGCTGGTAATAACCAAATCCCGATCCTGCACTGCCTTAGCAAATGCCTTCCCTTTGGTGCGTTTATCCCCGTGGTGAACGACAACCTTGAGAGATGGGCTGAATTTCCTAACTTCCCGTTCCCAATTCCCCAGCACTGACGTGGGGCAAATTAGTAGCGTTGGACCATTGAGGGCTTCTTGTTCCTTAAGATGGAGTAAAAAAGCAATCAACTCAATGGTTTTTCCTAGCCCCATATCATCTGCCAAACAGGAACCAAGTCCCCATCGTTCTAAGAACACTAACCAGCTAACCCCCCGCAGCTGATAAGGTCGCAAAGTTCCATGAAAACTTTTGGGCGTTTCAATCAACTCAATTGTTCGATTGCCAGTTAAATTGGCAATTAACTCTTGCAATGCCCCGGATGCCTCAAAATTAACTACTGGCAGCTTACCCAGAGTTTTGGTATCGCCTGTACTTAGTCGTAGGGCATCTTCTACCCGCAGACTCATATCCTCTTTCGATGTCGCAAACAAAGCTTGAGCAGCCCGAACGTCAGCAGGTTGTAGGGCGATCCATTCCCCATTCACCTCCACCAACGGCGACTTCAAAGCCATCAGGCGGTCAAACTCTTGCTTGGAGATTTTGTGTTCGCCGATCGCTAATTCCCATTTAAACTTAAGCAGGCTTTGCAACCCCAAACGCTCGTTCTTCTTCTCTGATGGGACTTCAGCATTGATACTGATCCCCAAGCGTTTCGAGCCTGCTCCTGGTGCTAAGCCAGGTGGTAAGACAATGCCTAATCCAGTATCCTGGAGTCGCCACGCGCTAGCTTTAATAAACTCGTACACCTGAACCGACGTGAGTTCGCAAAATAAGGGACACCGTTCCTGCAAACTAGATTCAATCAAAGGATAGAGCCGAGATGCCAACCCTAACCCCTTGAGGAACGTCTCCTGAGGCAATTCAATGGTTCGCCCCCGATACTCCAATCGCTCCAGGGGTTGCCGCCAAATAGTTTTGGCATCTACTAAAAAGTCTGGACAATCAACAGCTTGCAAGCAATAGTCCAACCGCCAGTTTGCTTCTTCCGACTCTGGGGGTTGCAACACAAAACAAGTCTGAAACAGATTTTGCCGTAAATGCTTGGTGGTTGGCGTGACTAGGTGCTGTTGTATCGGTGTCGTCCAAGTGGAGAGTGCCGCATCCAAGCGAGCGATCGCAGTTGGTTCTGCTGGAATAGTATCAGCACCAGTAGAGAGCGATCGCAGCCACTCCGGTATCGGTGATTCTGCTACGGGTAAGGATACCGACTCCACCCAGCGACGCACCTGCACGTCAATAGCACTGCTCAAGAAGTTTAGCAGTAATTGCTGGGGAGGAATTTGGTTTTCCCCTATCCGCCATTCCCCATTCCCCATTCCCAAATATGCCCGACAGGCTGATGGCATGAGCTGGGTAAACTTGACCAGACGGGCTTGGTCTGTGGCGCTGTCAAGCAGGGGCTGCCAGCGAGCGATACTATCCCCATTAGGCTGGCGGTACAGTCCTGGTAAAAATTTACACCGCGTCAGCAAATCCAAACTCCACCGACCAACCTGAGACCAGAAACGCAAGTCCGTTCCCACGTAAGTGTCCGAGGCTTGCAAAGAGCCTAGGGGTAGGGCTTGCAGAAACTTTACCCCTGCTAAAGGATCGAGACAGAATCCCTCGACTTTCCACAGTTGCACTTCTAAGGGTAAAGTTTCTGTATCAGCTGAGAGCATCTTGGCAGAGAGTACTGGGTAGGCAGCTGTGTCAGGGGATACCTTGTGTGTTGGTAAGACTAGCTCCTGTGTCTGCCATTGCTGTAACTCCGTGGGGACGCCATCCTTCCCATTTTCTGGGTTGGTCTCACGAGACGGTTGTAAAAACTTGCCCATCATCAGACTGTGAGCGTGCAAAAAGGTGGTCAACTCCGCCTGTGTCATCGCAAACGGATGGAATGAAGCACCGTTTTGTGGGGGAGGTTCTACAGAGGCCATCGTGCGCCACATTTCTCCCCAGATAAATAAATAACCACCACAGCTGTGAGTTATCCAACTACCATGTAGAATTGCCATGCTTTAAGCGTTTTGAAATTTGTACCAAAAGAAATTGATTGTTGAGCAGGTTTGTGAATGGATGTAATTTTTAAAACTTTCAATACCCCTCATCTCTCCTCAAAGCAGCCCTAGTACATAAGTGCTAGGATTGCGACAGAGAAAAAAACATGGTAAAGAACAAAGGACAACGTAGGGAATGGTAAATTTAGACAGGTCAATATCGTTCGACGGACGAGATATTCGACTGAAAGTAGGTCTTTTGGCTCCACAAGCGGGTGGTTCTGTACTAATTGAGTCAGGGGACACGGCAGTTTTAGTGACGGCGACGCGAGCAGCTAGCAGAGAAGGCATCGATTTTCTTCCCTTGTTGGTTGACTATGAGGAAAGACTGTACGCAGCAGGTCGGATTCCCGGTGGCTTTCTGCGGCGGGAAGGGCGTCCTCCAGAAAAAGTGACACTCATCAGCCGCCTGATTGATCGTCCCCTGCGCCCCTTATTTCCTAGTTGGTTGCGCGATGATATTCAGATCGTAGCAACTACCCTGTCAATGGATGAACTAGTACCGCCAGATGTTTTGGCAGTAACGGGTGCTTCAATTGCAGTGTTGCAAGCTAAGATTCCATTTTACGGGCCAATGGCAGCCGTGCGCGTGGGGTTAGTCGGGGATGATTTTATTATCAACCCAACCTACAAAGAAATTGAAATGGGAGATCTGGATTTGGTGGTCGCCGGTTCTCCAGAAGGGGTGGTTATGGTGGAAGCTGGTGCCAACCAACTGCCAGAACAAGATATTATCGAGGCCATTGACTTCGGCTACGAAGCCGTGCGGGACTTAATTTCCGCCCAGCAAAGCCTGATGCAGGATTTGGGGATTGATTTGGCGATCGAGGAACCACCCCAAGTGGCATCTGCCCTAGAGGAATTTATTGGCGATCGCGCTACGCAGTCGATCAAACAGGTTCTATCTCAATTTAACTTAGACAAAAATGCTCGGGATGAGGCGTTAGACCAGATTAAGGAAAATGTGATCGTGGCGGCGATCGCACAACTGCCAGAAGACGACTCGATCCGAGTCTCGGCAATGGAAGATGCTCAGGCTGTCGGTAGCCTGTTTAAGAACCTCACCAAGAAGCTGATGCGTTCTCAGATTGTGGAAGAAGGCGTCCGGGTGGACGGTCGCAAGCTGGATGAGGTGCGACCAATTTCTTGTATGGTGGGGGTATTGCCATCGCGAGTTCACGGGAGTGGCTTGTTTAACCGAGGGCTGACCCAAGTGCTTTCCACGGCAACCTTAGGGACACCAGGGGATGCCCAAGTGCTGGATGACCTTAACCCAGAGGAGGAGAAGCGCTACCTGCATCACTATAATTTCCCACCCTTTTCTGTAGGCGAAACCAAACCGTTGCGATCGCCCGGTCGTCGGGAAATTGGTCACGGCGCACTCGCCGAACGTGCCCTCGTCCCCGTCCTGCCACCGCAAGAAGAGTTTCCTTACGTCATCCGGGTCGTATCGGAAGTGCTTTCTTCTAATGGTTCGACCTCGATGGGTTCGGTGTGCGGGTCTACCCTGGCTTTGATGGATGCTGGCGTACCCATCAGCAAACCCGTGAGTGGTGCGGCTATGGGTTTGATTAAGGAAGGGAATGAAGTTCGCATTCTTACTGATATTCAAGGGATTGAAGACTTTTTGGGTGACATGGACTTTAAAGTCGCCGGCACCGATACCGGAGTTACGGCTTTACAAATGGACATGAAAATCACGGGTCTATCTTTGGATGTTGTCGCTCGTGCCATTCAGCAAGCCCGACCCGCACGGCTGCATATCTTAGAAAAAATGCTAGCCACGATCGACAAACCCCGTCAGGAAATGTCACCCTTTGCACCTCGTCTGCTGACTATTAGGATCGATCCCGAAATGATTGGTCTGGTAATCGGCCCTGGCGGCAAGACTATTAAGGGCATTACCGAACAAACTGGTGCCAAGGTGGATATTGAAGATGACGGTACAGTTACCGTCTCAGCTATCGAAGCGGAAAAAGCGAAAAAGGCGATCGCGATCATTCAAGGCATGACCCGCAAGCTAGAAGAAGGGGATGTCTATATTGGGCGCGTGACCCGGATTATTCCTATTGGTGCGTTTGTGGAAGTGTTACCAGGGAAAGAAGGAATGATCCATATTTCTCAACTTGCGGATTACCGAGTCGGCAAAGTGGAAGATGAGGTGGCTGTGGGAGATGAGGTGATCGTCAAAGTGCGAGAAATCGATAACAAAGGTCGCATCAATCTCACTCGTTTGGGTATTCACCCGGATGAAGCAGCAGCGGCGCGGGCAGCGGCAACTTAAAGTTTAGTTAGCCATTGAGAAGTCAAGCAGCTCAAATCAATTTTGAGCGCTATCAACAGCAGACGTGACAGTTCATTCTGAGTCAACCGCTTTTGCCTATTGGGCTTAAAGGCGGTTGGAAAAAGGGCAAGTCTTTACCCAGTCTGCTGTTGAACTGGATGAAATATATTCAAGTTAGTTAGATAATTAAGCTTATTAATAATTTGTTTTTTTAACGCAGAGGAACGCAGAGATTTTCGCAGAGGAGGCAGAGGTTCTGAGGGAGAGGTTAATAGGAAATTATTATTTCTTGAGGGTGATGCAGAAGTAGTTGAACAATGCCAATGTAGGGAGAGAAAGGTAAGTTTTTGTTCAAAAGGTTACGTTGGTTATGGCATTGAGTCAACACAAAAGGGCTTTTGGTGTCTTCTTAAATTATCATCAGGTTACGGGTGCCCTGCAAGAGCTAAAAGGTATTGGTTTTCCGATCAACCAAGTTTCTGTTATTAACAAACAGCAAGAGCAGGAGCAAATTCATGATAGGAAGGAATTAGTTAATAAAGCTCAGGAAATCACAAACGTCGGCGCAATCGCTGGGGGCGTTGTGGGGGGGACGACGGGTCTGGTTGTAGGTATGGGAACGGCAGCAGCCTTGATTCCTGGTATAGGGCCAGTAGCACTATTGGGGGCGGCAGCCGTGACATTGGCGACTACCCTGACTAGTAGTGTAATTGGGGCAACAGCTGGTAGTTTAGTTGGTGCTTTGATTAGCTACGGCATTCCTCAAGAACAAGCTACGGTTTATAGCGATCGCATCAGTAGCGGCGAATACTTTGTGATGGTGGATGGTACTGAACAAGAAGTACGCCAAGCAGTAGGAGTTCTTAACCGTTGGAATATTCAGGAGTTGAGAATTTTGGATAGGGAAGGAGTAAGAGGGTCATAAAGGGAGTTGCATTCACAGAGAGGTAACTTTACCTCTCCCCTGCCTCCCCAGCTTTGCCAAAATACTACAATTGAACGCAACTTGGTATTATTATTCCCCCCAAGGTTGGGGGGTTAGGGGGGCTAAAAGCTAGGTTCTGCTAATTATTTCTACCCTCTGTCTTCTTCATCAGCAGGATCGCCGTAGGGGTCTTCGCTAGCGGGACGGACATCGCCGAAAGCTCCGTAGTCAGCAGGGTCGCCGTAGGGGTCTTCGCTGGCGGGACGGACATCGCCGAAAGCTCCGTAGTCAGCAGGGTCGCCGTAGGGGTCTTCGCTAGCAGGGCGGACATTGCCGAAAGCTCCGTAGTCAGCAGGGTCGCCGTAAGGGTCTTCGCTGGCGGGACGGACATTGCCAAAAGACCCGTAGTCAGCAGGGTCGCCGTAGGGATCTTCGCTAGCCGAACGGGCATCGCCATACGGGTTGTAATCTACTGGCTGCTCGTAATAACCCTCAGCTTCATCCTCGGTAGGTCCGATGATGGCATCTTTCATTCTTCGCAAAAAACCATCTACCATGATTGTCGATCTCCTTGTTTTGGTTATTCCTCAGTGTCACAGCCATTACCTTGCTGGAACTGGCTCTACATCGGCTAGTCCTTGCTCTCGGACTAAATCAGTGAGGTCGCGTCCTGTTGGTCTGTTGTTGTAGCCTTGGAAATCTTGGTAACGTCGTGCCTCTGACTCTGGTACTTGAATTCCTTCAGGTGGTGGCGTTACCCAGTGAGCGCGACCTTGGGCATCCCGGTAGTAGACCCGTCCGTTTTTAGACATGTAGTACTTTCCTTGGGCTCCATGCTCTTGCCTGTTCTTATGCTGGTTGTAGAGATAGTAAAGTGCAGCTGCTCCAGCCAAAATTGCTACTTTCTGTCCAGTTGATAATCCCTTTCGCGCTTGGGGCGAGTTTCTAGGAGCAGGATAGGTTTGAGTACCCCTATAGGTATCGTCAACAGGTGGTGGTGGTGCAGTAGGCTGACTAGCGCAGCTAGACAAGACGGGAAATGTCAGTAAACCGGAAAGCAGCAGCGCTGTTGGGCGGAAAAATTTTCGAGGCTCTGGATGAGTGGCGTTCATTTTATCTCCCGATCGCTTTTTGGACACCGGACGCAGTTTTGTGTAAGAACCTACAAACGGCGCTATTGCAAAACCAGTATTTTTCTGGAATTTCCCTAGGGATTAGCAGTAGTTTTACCGATGAACTACAACAGCATAGGTGCAGGCTTCACATTTCCCTTTAATAAACTGGAAATGACTGAGTAATTCCATCGCGCCTTAGATAGAAGTTGCGTGAAGTATTTCAATCTATAGGAGTAGACACGAGGGTAGATGGAACTAGAAAATATTTAGATTAATTAGTTATACTCTTACCAGTGTTGAGGGCCAATATCATCACAAAGATGGCGCTCTCTCTCACTCAGATTAGGGTGGGTTGTTAAATAGTCACGCGCTTGATTACAGCCGCGTACTAGTAGTTCATCTAGGTCTAAACTCCAAATCACTATCCTCTTATCGCGAGCAGAGACAAGGACTTTGCCATCAGGACTGAAACTCACCTGCTTGTACCCAAAGTTGTCCAAGGTTTCGAGTAAAGTTCCATCTCGACTCCAGAGTTTCACCGAGTCAGTACCAGCGGAGGCTAATATGTGACCATCGGGGCTAAAACTTAAACTTGTGACACCGTCATTGTGCCCTTTCAAGATTGCCCTCGGAGTACCATCAAGCTGCCAGAATCTAATGGTATGGTCAGCGCTGCCTGAAGCAATTAGTTTACTATCAGGGCTAAAACTCACACTCGTGACTGCATCAGTATGGCCTTTTATGATTTTGAGTAGAGTACCATCAAGTTGCCAAAGCCTAATGCTATGGTCAACACTGCCTGAAGCAATTAGTTTACCATCAGGGCTAAAACTCACACTCGTGACTACATCAGTATGGCCTTTTAAGATTTTGATTAGAGTGCCCTCAAGCCGCCAAAGTCTAATGCTATTGTCAGTACTACCTGAAGTAATTAGTTGACCATCGGGGCTGAAACTCACGCTCGTCACTGCATCAGTATGACCTTTTAGGGTTTTGAGCAAAGTACCATCAAGCTGCCAGAGTTTGATGCTGTTGTCAGCACTACCTGAAGCAATTAGCTGACCGTCAGGGCTGAAACTCACACTCGTTAGTAGGCTGCTATCACCCTCTAAGGTTTTAAGCAAAGTACCATCAAGATGCCAGAGTTTGAGAGTTTTGTCAGCACTGGCTGAGGCAATAAGTTTGCTATTGGGGCTGAAGCTCACGCTAGTGATGTTATCGTTGTGCTTTTCAAAATGCTTGGGTCTTTGCATTCGATAGAGTGCCTGCTGTAGGGCGATCAAAACCCGAATGCGGGTGTCGGCTTGTATTCCAAAGGATTGATGCAGTTTTTTAGCAGCCTTTAAACTTTCTATCAGAGCCTCCACGCTTTGATCCGATGCCAAGAGCGCCTCTGAGAAAACAGTATGGGCTACAATTGCACTGGTGACTACCCGCCGTCGCTGCACTTCTACCCAACTAGCGAGAATAGCTAGGGTAACGCCACCAGCTACAGCTATGGCTAAGAACCATCTTTGCTTGCGCAGTTGAGCGATTTCAGCTTGTCTCTTGAGCAGTTCTTTGCGTTGCTTCTCGAAGTTTACTAATAAGTTTTGCTGTTGGCGAATGAAGGCTACCAGATAATCATGGCGAATGAAGGCTACCAGATAATCATGCACGAGCTGGTAGCGCTCTGTAGAACCTTTCTGTAACTGAAATACCAGACCGGATTTGACTAAAATTTCTAAAACTAAATCTAATTTATCAGCTTCATCTAATTCTGATAAAGACTTGACTAATTCCAATTTATTTTTAACCGGACGGGTGCCATTTTCATCAGTTAAAAAGTACAATAATAGCCGAGCCGCATGTTCGTTTTCTGGGCCGCAATCTTTAATTACTTCTTCTAAAAATCGCTTGACCAATTTAGCCTTAGGGCCAGATTGGCGGTACTGAGCGAGCGTTGTGATGTTCTCTTCTTGAAGTTGCGTGCCGACAACCTGCAATTCAATAGGACGTACCTCTCCGATTTCCCCAGCCAGGTCATTCACCAATTCTTCAATTAGGGCTGGATCTAGGTAAAAATGGGCTTGTTTCGTAAAGTTTTCAATAACTAATTTAGCATCGGTAGGGGAAAAATTGCCAAAGTAAAATAGTATGTCTTTGTCGAGAATGTTGTTATTAATAAGTTCCAGAGGCACAAAGCGATTCCACTCCAACAGATAATGGATATAATCCTCTTGCATCGAAAGGATTACCTTTACATAAGGAGTATTGAGGCATTCTTGCAAAAACTTATAAAAGATTTTGCGCTTTTCGGGGTCTTT
>DNXU01000124.1:0-7429 GCA_003505715.1 Cyanobacteria bacterium UBA8803
CCTCCCCCCACCTCTCCCCCCCCCCCCCCCACCCCCCCCACCTCCCCAACCCCTAACCCCTCACCCCTCACCCCTCATCCCTCATCCTTCATCCTTTCGGTATCAACAAAAATAATTCCTTCCAGAACTAAACAAGTTAACAGAGGAATAATATCAATCTCCCAATCAAACCCTGGCAGCCAATTGATGACATCTTGCCCTGTAAAGAACTCTCTAGTAAATAAATTTTCTACTAGTGCAGGAGTGACTCCTTTGAGAGAAACTTCCTTACCGGACATAGTAATTAGGTAACCGCTATTATCTGCTAGTTCGGAAACCCTCACGCGCTGAAACTGAGGCCGTTTAAATCTTGTTTCTACACCGTAAGGGAACAGATTGAACCCAGCTTGATAGGGCAGAGAGTATTTAGCGATTGGTTTGCCCAAGCTATCGAGATAGCTGGTATAGTCTTGAGGAATATTGCGATCGCCAAGGTACTGATGCAAATCTCGAACCAACGTCTCTACCGAGGTGCTGACATCGCTATCATCCAAACGCAACGGCAAGCTTCTGCGCCATTGTGGTTTTTGGCGCAGTTCGCCAACCAACCAGTCGAGCAAGTCAATACCAGTCTGGCAATGCACTCCTAAGGTTAAATGCAGGGATGGTTCATCTAGGGCAACGGCATAGTGCCAATGTCCCCGTGGGATGTAAAGCAGATCGCCTGGGCCTAGGGTACAACTTAAATAGGGATCTCCTGCTGGTGGTAGAAAAGAGGCAGATTTTTGGTCGGGTAAAGGGTATTTAATCGTATCTGGAAAGACGTGCCATTGTTTGCTTCCCGCTATTTGTAAGACGAACACTTCATGGGTATCGTAGTGGGATGAAAATCCCTGTCTTCCAGGCCAGGAACAATAAGCGTTGACTTGAGTACTATAACCTAGCTCGTATCTCAGTTCTGAACTAAAGCTAGCAATTTCCGGCATCCGTTTGTGGACGCCGTTGATAATTAAAGTTGCCCCCTCATGGCATAAGTTAATGAGATTTCTATTATCTGCTTCCTCTAGAACTTTCCCATTTAAAGCTAGGCGAAGTTCGGGGTATTTTAACTCATGAAAGTTAAGTATATCGTTTAATTTTTCCCAGGAAAACAGGTGCGCAAATTTATTGGTGGTTTCACTTGCTATAAAAACGGCTTGGCTGGTCCACTTGTTTTTTAAGAATTCTTCTGTACTGTAAGGTTCTAAGATATGGGCGAGCAATGACATTTAAGAATTATTATCAATAATAAATTAAAAAAATAAGGTAATCGACTTTTATATGGTGATGGGTGATGGGTGATGGGTAATTGGTAATTGGTAATTGGCTTTAAATTGCCGATCGCAAGATTTTAGATTAGGAATATGTTTTTCTTAAATCTAAAATTCCTTGACCAATTACCAACCATTAGGAAGAGCCTACGGATTTCGACTACTCGTTTCTACTATCATCACCGTCAGCGTCAGCATTCAAGCGAGACACGACCTTTTCACGACCTGTCTGCCGTGTAATGTCCCTGACTTCAATTTGAATCTTGCTAGCGCGGGACTGTTTTAGTTCTGTAGCTTTGATTGGCTCTGACATGTTTATCTCCTACAGTAGTAAGCACCATTGATAGTTCCTACTCTCGAATTTAGCTTAAGGTCAACAAAAAATTCAAGTTATTGCAAATAATTTTTATTATTGATACGATTCAAGATTGGGGTATTATAACTTAAACTCCTAAACTCCTCTGCCCATCCTAATGAAAAAATTTTTCAACTTGCTTGAGGTCAACATTCCCGCCAGTGATAATGACTCCGAGCCGAATTGCAGGTGCCTTGACACTCCGCCGCTTAAAAGACGGCGGATTCTAAGCAGATACTTCGGGAAGAGTTGAAACACCATCCCGAAAGTTTCTTCTTAGCTGACCAAAGAAAAACTCTTTGGGGTGCTGTAATCTGACCTAGGCAAGGAGTACGGGCACCATCAGCAATAGTTTCGGGATTTTCAACTTAAGCAGATTCTGGCTTGGGCAAAGAAGAAGGATGAACCAAAAGTTCTGCCGTTGAGCGCTTCTCCACCATCTCTCGTGTGATCGTACAGCGAGTCACATCCTTACGAGAAGGCAACTCATACATCACCTCCAGCATTAATTCTTCCACTATACTGCGCAGTGCCCTGGCTCCGGTTTTACGGCGGTAAGCTTCTTGAGCGATCGCTCGAATAGCTTCTTCTGTAAAACCTAGCTGCACTGAATCCATCTTCAGCAGTTTCTGATACTGTTTGACGAGGGCGTTACGAGGTTGGGTCAAAATTTCCATCAGTGCTTCTTCATCAAGCGGGTCAACCACAGCGATCATGGGTACGCGCCCGATGAATTCCGGGATCATACCAAATTTCACCAAGTCTTCTGGTTCTAAGTGACGCAAAATATCCGCCGTCCGCTTATCCCTCGACTGACCTTCTCCAGGTTGAATAAATCCCATTGAGCGCTTGCCAATGCGCTGTTCCACCACTTTTTCTAGACCAACGAACGCCCCGCCGCAAATAAACAGGATGTTGCTCGTATCAATCTGAATGCAATCTTGATAGGGATGCTTGCGACCCCCTTGGGGTGGTACGTTCGCAATCGTGCCCTCTAACATCTTTAGCAAAGCTTGCTGGACGCCTTCCCCCGATACATCTCTGGTAATAGATGGGTTTTCACTCTTACGGGCAATTTTGTCAATTTCATCTATGTAGATAATCCCCCGCTGGGCTTCTTCAACATCAAGGTCAGCCACTTGCAGAAGCCGCAGTAAGATATTCTCCACATCTTCTCCGACATAGCCTGCTTCCGTCAGCGTCGTGGCATCGGCTACCGCGAAGGGGACATCTAATACACTAGCTAAGGTTTGCGCTAAGAGAGTTTTTCCGCAACCCGTAGGTCCAACTAGCAGTATATTCGACTTTTGCAGTTCAACTGCATCATCTCCCCCTGCCTTACCGCTAGCTTTGGCCTGGACAAAACTGAGGCGCTTGTAGTGGTTGTAAACAGCGACCGATAGAACTTTTTTAGCTTCATCCTGACCAATGACATGTTCGTCTAGATACTTTTTCAGTTCTCGGGGTTTGGGAATTTGATTCAAGGACAGACCCGCAGAACGAGTGCGGCGCTTCTGAGGGGGTTCCGAACGGGAGACTTGTTGGGGGGCTGGAGTGCTGGAGTCGAGCAACTCCTCATCTAAAATTTCGTTACATAGGTCAACGCATTCGTCACAAATATAGACTCCTGGCCCCGCAATTAGCTTGCGTACTTGCTCTTGAGACTTTCCACAAAACGAACATTTTAGATGGGAGTCGTATTTAGACATAAGGAGCCTCTTATTTAATAGGAGTGACAGTGGCTTCACGGGGAAGGTTCTGCCGCGAGATAATTTGATCGATCAGGCCGTAATCTTTCGCTTCGGTCGCTGACATAAAAAAGTCACGCTCGGTATCAGCGGCTATTTTCTCATAGGGCTGACCCGTATGATATGCTAACAGTTCGTTAAGCTGGCGTTTGTGATAAAGGATTTCTTTGGCTTGAATTTCGATGTCAACGGCCTGCCCCTGGGCACCCCCAAGAGGCTGGCTGAGCATCAGTCTGGCGTTGGGCAGGGACATGCGCTTGCCCGCTGCTCCACCAGCTAGCAGAAATACCCCTATGTCGGTTGCCGCCCCAAAACAAATGGTCACCACATCAGGACGAATCTGCTGCATCGTGTCATAGATTGCCATGCCCGCGATCGCGCCTCCTAATCCCAGCAGTGGCCCCCCTGGGGAGTGGATGTAAAGCTGAATGTCTTTCGTGGGGTCTTCTGCTTCTAAATAAAGCAACTGAGCAATAATGGAATCCGCTACCACATCGTTGACTTTAGTTCCCAAGAAAACAATCCGCTCCCGCAGCAGTCGCGAATAGATATCAAAAGCCCTTTCCCCCATACCGGACTGCTCTACCACCATCGGCACAATATTTCTGGGGCTGATGCTGGCAATTTCCGGGGAAATTTGATTTGTCAATGGATCATCGGGGAACTGGGATTGCAGCATAAATTTTAAAGCATCACAGGTAGTAACGGTGTTATCTCTTCCTAATGGTGAGGGCGATTTGCTAGAAAAATAGCTTTTGTTAGTCGCATCCGCTAAATCTTCTTCTAGTAACCATTATGCCTCACCTTCGCTAACGACTAGCGTTCTCAGGCTATGGAAAAATGAAGGATAGAAATTTTCTCTCTCATCCCTCATCCCTCATCCCCACTGTTTTCCGCTTGGGTTTCTTCTTCTGTTGCTTCGCTTGCTAATGAGCCTTGCGGAACTACCTCTGAGGTTGCTCCTTCAGGTGTGTTTTCCCCTTCTGTCGGGGTCAGCGATCCTTTAGGGACTAGTTCAATCGTAGCGTGTTCTTCAAGCCATTGAAGTGCTTTCTCCTTGATCGAGTCGGACTCAACGAACTCCCTTACCCGCTTGAGATCGACATCTTGCCCAGCTAACTGCTGCATCAGTTCTTTAACTTTAGTTTCGATGGTTTCTGGTTCAACTGTCAGAGATTCCCGTTTAGCCAATTCAGTGAGTGCTAGGGATTGCTGAAGGCGTTTAATCGCATCCGGGCGCGATCGCTCTTGCATTTGCGGCAGCATTTCCGGCGTAAACAGTTTCTTAACATCCATGCCATAGCTTTCCATCTGGAGCGCAGTCTGGGTCAAAATCGTCTGAACTTCCCGCTCAATCATGGTTTCGGGCAGGTCAATCTTCGCTTGCTCTAGCAGCGCTGCCACCAAAGCGTCATGCTTGCTGGCTGTTGTTTCTTGCTCAGCTGTTTGGGCGAATTGCTGGGTTAAGGATTCCCGCAATTCAGCCATTGTTTCCATTTCGCTAATTTCTTGAGCGAAGTCATCATCTAACTCGGGCAGTTCTTTTTCCTTAAGCTCTTTGAGGGTGATGGTAAACGTCGCTGACTCATCGGCCAAATCTTCTCGAGGGTAATCTTCAGGAAACTTAACAGCGACTTCTTTGGTCTCCCCTGGGTTCATGCCCACAATTCCCTCAATAATATCGGCAATAAACCTTCCTTCTTCTAGCTCGATTTGAAAATCGGTGGCTTTACCGCCTGAAATTTCTTTTGGTTCACCTCCCTCAACTAGCAAACTGCCCTGATAATCAATCACCGCTACATCTCCCATTTGCGCCGGACGCGATTCTACAGGGATCAACGTAGCTTGCTGAACTTGGCGCTCTTGGAGCAACTTATCTACAGCATCGGGTTCGGGCTGAGTTTCCTCAGCTTTTACACTTAATTGGCTGTAATCCCCCAAGTGAACTTCCGGGGGAACATCTACAGAGGCCGAAAATATCAACGGTTCTCCCGGCTGAAACTTGGTGACTAATTCCTCAAAGGAGGAGATTAACTTGTAATTTCCCAGTGCCTCAATCGTTTCTTGCTTAATGGCCTCCTTAAGGCTATTTTGCACCAAGTCTTCGAGCGCCGCCTCTTTAATGCGTTGCGTGCCTAGACGCTGGAGCAGAATCTGACGCGGCACCTTTCCTTTACGAAACCCAGGAATATTGACAGAGCGGGAGAGGTTTTGCACGACCTTTTCGTAGACGCTTTGGGTCGTTTCAGAGGGGATTTCAATTTCCAGACCGATCTGACTCTTGGGGAGCTTTTCCTGAGTAACTTTCATTGATGCTTTCAAAGTGGAGATAACTTAATCTAGTTTTCTTAGCTGCGGGACTGATAATTCAATAGATAGATTTCTATGATAGTGGCCTTTTAGAGATTAATGGAGATCTCTCGTGGTATGCTAGTTTTGCTACCATTAACCATAAGCATCTAGCCGTTCTTCCCTAGCTGTAGTGGAGACAGCAACTGAGCCTGTCCCGGTGGTGTCCGTATCTGATGATAGTACATGGGAGTGCGTGTTAGCGAAGCGATCGCTAGCGAATCGCTCTAGTCCTGTGAAGGCTGCTATGCAGGAGGCTCCAAGGCAAAAGGGAAGAAAGCTTGTAGTACCTAAGAGCATCCATGTTAAGCCTTAGTTATTCCTGCTTCCGGGGACTTGTCCCTCGTTTGCTCTACTTCATTTGTCAAGTCGATGCAGCCATTACTCTCCAGGCCATACAACTAAAAGGGAGGACTGGGTTTCTCGCCCCTGGCTCGGTGAAATGATATCGGCGTGCTAATACAGGTAATAAGTAGCTCTATCACCTTGTAGGGCAGTAGCTGTCAGGGAAAAAACTCCCCAAGCAAGCTTAATAAAATTTAATGGGTTTCCCAAACTAAATTGAGCCACTGTTAAAACTATCTATATTGTTAAGGAATGTTGAGGAATTGGAGGAAATTGATTTGTCTAGTCAAATTCGCGTTGCTATCTTGGGTGCAACGGGTGCAGTGGGCACAGAGTTACTGGAATTACTAGAAAGCAGAAACTTCCCCATTGCCGATCTCAAGCTTTTAGCCTCATCTCGTTCGGCTGGACGTACCCTCCCCTTCCAGGGCGAACAGCTGCCAGTAGAGGCAGTATCCGAGAATTCCTTTAAGGGTATTGATTTAGTGTTGGCCTCCGCTGGGGGCTCGACCTCCAAAGCTTGGGCTGCTAAAATCGTAGAGGCAGGCGCGGTGATGATTGATAATTCCAGCGCCTTTAGGATGGACTCCCAAGTGCCCTTAGTCATTCCTGAAGTAAATCCGGACGCTGCCGCAACTCATCAAGGAATTATTGCCAACCCCAATTGCACAACCATTTTGATGGCAGTAGCAGTGTGGCCCTTGCATCAAGTGCAACCCGTAGAGCGGATTGTGGCAGCAACCTATCAATCAGCTAGCGGTGCTGGCTTCCAGGCAATGGAGGAACTCAAAACCCAAACCCAGGCGATTTTGAAGGGCGAAACCCCACCTACCCAAAGCTTCCCTTACCCCTTAGCGTTTAATCTGTTCCCGCACAATTCAAAGCTGAACGAGGAGGGATACTGCGAGGAAGAGCTGAAGATGGTAAACGAAACTCGCAAAATATTTAATGCTCCCCAGCTGAGAGTTACTGCTACCTGTGTCAGAGTGCCTGTATTGCGAGCGCACTCAGAAGCAATTAATCTAGAGTTTACCGAACCTCTACCCGCAGCTAAAGCCAGAGAAGTGCTAGCCAATGCCCCAGGTGTCCGCTTGGTAGAAGATTGGCAAGCCAATTACTTCCCCATGCCCATGGATGCCACAGGCAAGGATGAAGTGCTAGTGGGTCGAATTCGGCAAGACCTTTCCCACCCCTGTGGTTTAGAACTTTGGTTGTGCGGTGACCAGATTCGTAAGGGAGCAGCCTTAAACGCCATACAAATTGCTGAGCTGTTAGTGGAACGCAATTTAATCCAACCAGCCAAGGCAATGGCAGCTTATTAGGTTTGTTGTTTGTTGTTTGTT
>DNXU01000124.1:7692-10842 GCA_003505715.1 Cyanobacteria bacterium UBA8803
AACCAACAACCAACAACCAACAACCAACAACCAACAACTAACAACTAACAACCAAGGACGAAGGAGAACAGAGTGGTCAATTTTGGACGTGTGCTAACGGCGATGATTACGCCGTTTAACTCAGAAGACAGTGTGAATTACGAAGTTGCCGAACGGTTGGCAGCTCATTTGGCTGAGAAGGGAACAGATACCATAGTCGTTTGCGGCACGACGGGGGAATCTCCTACTCTGACATGGGATGAGGAGTATCAGTTATTTCAGGTAGTCCAAAAAGCTGTAGCGGGCAAAGCGAAGGTAATTGCCGGAACTGGTTCAAATTCTACTCAAGAAGCGATCGCAGCAACGCAAAAAGCAGCTAAACTAGGAATAGATGGTTCATTACAAGTAGTTCCTTATTACAACAAACCCCCCCAAGCGGGACTCTATCACCATTTTCAGGCGATCGCTAAATCCAGTCCCGACCTGCCTTTAATGCTTTACAATGTGCCAAGTCGTACCGGTCAAAACCTTCAACCGGAGACAGTAGCCCGCCTAGCGGAAATACCCAACATTGTAGCGATTAAGGAAGCTAGCGGTAGCTTCGATCAGACCAGCCAGCTGCGGTGTTTAACACCCTCAGATTTTGCTATCTACTCTGGAGATGATTCCTTTACCCTAGCTCTGTTAGCGCTTGGAGCTACTGGAGTCGTCAGCGTTGCCTCTCATTTGGTCGGAACGGAACTCCAACAAATGATTCAAGCCTTCCAAGCTGGTCAAACAGAAGTAGCTCGAGAAATTCACCTTAAACTTTTTCCCTTATTTAAAGTCCTGTTTTGTACTGCCAATCCGATTCCTCTCAAAGCAGCCCTCCAACTTCAAGGTTGGGACGTTGGCGTGCCTCGTCCACCCCTGTGTGATTTGCCTGATGAGTTAAAACAAGAGTTAGAGGCGGTTCTGATTAAACTTTCTCTAATTTAAATTAAGTACGGATATTACTCCTTTCAATCTAACAAAAAAAACGGAATTATTAATTTATGAATTACTCTTAACCATCCCAACCAAAACCCATATCAAACCTTACAGGCTATGGGATACAAAAAGTCTAAAATCTAGGCAAATCGTTGTCCTCTCTATAAGATCTGACTCATTACTACCTTTTTAATGAGCAGCTTAAGCAAAATTTTGGTGAGGATAATGGGTGTCTGTCGTTTTTGCTAACGATACAGCAGTTTAGCCTCGGATTTACTGTTCATATCCTGAAGATTTTAGCTCTTAAAAATTTCGATAAAGAGGAACCTTAGGATCTGTGATATTTAGCCTCTAAAAAAGTCAATTAGCACAGCTTTGAAATTTGTAATCGATAAATAAACACAACTACCTCAAAGGAGGCAAATGACTAACCAACAATCCACACCAGCTCTCAAAATTATTCCCCTTGGCGGACTGCATGAAATTGGGAAGAATACCTGTATCTTCGAGTTCAACGATGAAATTGTTCTTCTTGATGCCGGACTTGCCTTCCCCAATGATGAAATGCACGGGGTCAATATCGTACTACCTGATATGGCCTATCTGCGAGAAAATCGTCACAAAATCAAGGGTATGATCGTTACCCACGGTCATGAAGACCATATTGGTGGAATTCCTTATCACCTCAAACAGTTTGATATTCCCGTTATTTATGGCCCTCGCCTAGCGATGGCTTTACTGCAAGGCAAACTTGAAGAAGCAGGTGTCGCCGACCGCACTGTCTTACATTCCGTTAGACCCCGTGACCTGGTGCGGATCGGCTCTTCCTTCATGGTTGAATACATTCGCAACACTCACTCCATCGCCGATAGCTTCACCGTTGCTCTTCACACCCCTCTAGGCGTGGTAATCCATACAGGTGACTTTAAAGTAGACCATACACCTGTAGATGGTGAATTCTTTGATTTCCAAAGGCTGGCAGAACATGGGGAAAAAGGCGTCCTGTGCCTGCTAAGCGATTCTACTAATGCCGAAGTTCCGGGTCATACTCCTTCAGAAAGGTCTATTTATCCCAATCTTGATCGCATTTTTTCTCAAGCATCTGGACGGCTGTTAGTCACAACCTTCGCCTCATCAGTCCACCGCATCCAAATCGTCCTGGATCTCGCCCAAAAACACAACCGAGTGGTGTCCGTGGTCGGTCGGTCTATGCTTAACGTGATCGCTCAAGCTCGCAACCTCGGTTATATTAAGTGCCCGGACAGCTTGTTTGAGCCATTGCACGCTGCCAACAATCTGCCGCCAGAAAAAGTGGTGATTTTGACTACCGGGTCTCAAGGCGAACCTATGGCCGCCTTGACCCGCATCTCTCTAGGGGAACACCGACAAATTAAAATCCGGAAAGGCGACACCGTGGTCTTCTCCGCCAACCCCATTCCCGGTAATACCATTGCCGTCGTGAATACGATAGATCGCCTGATGATGCAGGGAGCAAATGTAGTTTACGGACGGGATAAAGGTATCCACGTTTCTGGCCACGGCGCTCAGGAAGACCAAAAACTGATGCTAGCTTTAACACGACCGAAATTCTTCATGCCAGTTCACGGAGAGCATCGGATGCTGGTTCATCACGCCAAAATGGCTCAAAGTATGGGTATCCCCGCTGATAACACTGTCATTACCAACAATGGGGATATTGTGGAATTGAGGACAGATAGCATTCAGATTAGTGGTAAAGTTTCTGCGGGGATCGAGCTAGTGGATGGTACGGGCGTAGTCCATCACCAGGTACTCAAAGAACGGCAGCAGCTAGCAGGAGATGGTGTAGTGACAGTAGCAGCCGCAGTTAGTTGGGAAGGGAAGCTGCTGGCCAAACCAGAAATTCACCTCCGAGGTGTAGTAACCACCGTAGAGAAATCTCTCCTACAGCAGTTGGTAATTAATACCATCGAAAGAACTTTAAGCGATCGCTGGGCTGATTTTGTCAAGTCCTTTGACAGTCAGCAAATCGATATTGACTGGGCAGGCTTGCAAATCCAAATCGAGCGCGACTTAGAACGTTTAACCCGACGGGAACTCCAAAGTCGTCCGATGGTCGTCTTCTTACTGCAAAATCCGGAGGAGCCACCAATCAAGTCAGTAGGACGCCGTCGGCAGCGCACCACAGCGAAGGCAGCCTCTTAGGGAGTTGGAAATAAAAAA
>DNXU01000124.1:11108-13094 GCA_003505715.1 Cyanobacteria bacterium UBA8803
TTGTGACAGTACAGGGTGCGGAAAGTGGGTTGTAGAGACGTTCCGGTGGAACGTCTCCACGGCTACTCCTGAATTGTTCAACTAGCAGACCTTAAGAACACCAAAAACCCTGTCTGACCGCTAGCGCAACTGCTCTCATTGTGGAGCTGATTTGCATCGCGACCATAACAGCGCCATTCTCATCAAAAAAGTGGGGCTGGGCGTTGCCTCACTCAAAAATGTCCTCAGGGAAAGGAAGCCTGCGCCATAGCTTATAGTTTGGCGTAGGTACGTCACGATCGACTATACTAATAAATGCTATTACTGAAGGACAGAGTAAAGCTAGATCAAACTTTAGTGATATAGCTTGCCCTCATGTCTTTCTACCTCAGGCAGGAAGAAAATTATTAATCTGCCATTAAAAATTTTGATAGACTCAGCCTTGACAAGCGCTCCCATCAATCCAACTTTTTCATCTATAGGTTCTTTGAGTGACCTAGAACGACTGTTTTTGATTCCCTATCAATCCGGTTTTAAGAAGAGCTGCTTATTTATAGCAGCCAATTGACCCTGCTCCCTTTTTAAGAGCGGTCAGAATTTCCACCAAGCGTAACGCCTGTAATACATACAAAACTGCCTACCTTGGACAAGGGCCTCGTTAACCCTGACAATTCACCCAAAAAGGATACCGTAGTTTATCCGGTATGGGCTGCTGAGCGCGTGTAGGTATATTACAGGTAATTAGTTCGCTTGTTTCTGCACAAAGCGAGGAATTATGAATGTATCTCAGTGTACCACAAAGAAACTAATTTTGAGCAGTTGGGTTTGGATTTCCCCGGGGAAATCTCCTTCAGAGCGGATACATTCTCCGGTCAAATCCAAGAAAACCATAGACTTGTTGCAACCCGTAAGACAGTGGTTCGATCGCCTAAAAGTTGATAATCGCCAACTCGCACACCGCATCTGCCTACTTATCCCAGCCCAATGCCCCTTTGAACGCGAAGTAAAACTGTTTGGCCGTACAGTATTTTACATTCCACCCCTGTGCAAATTGAATCCCCTGTATGACGAATTCGTAGCGCTGCGATTCCGATCCCTCTGCTATCTGGCAGATGAATGTGGTGAAGATATATCCGCTTACTGCTAGAATGCCAGTTCAGGAATTTTAACATCGGGCGTCGGGAAACCGTCCTCTGTAAGAGATCATGGCCATTATTGCTCTGAAAGCGTGGTACCTCCAGCAATACGAACCCATTACAGAACTGGAGAAACGCCCTCACGATCTGCGTTTGAGCAAAAACAGCTTGCTTAAGTCGGGTTTAAGAGCCGATTTTTTAGAAGATAGCCAGGATGTCAAAAACTCAGAATGGTTTAGACGCTACCTGGAAGGGGAAACGGTAGAGTTTTATATTGAAGGGAGTGGCGGCTATGCTATTTCCAACATTGATTTGATCTCTCACGAGATCTACTTCACCAAGCAAGAGGTCATGGCACAACTAGACCCAGTTGTGTTTTTGAGCGATCAAACCGAATACAACACCTCCAGCGAAGCGCTGCGTAATACTTTGTCAGACACCTTGCAAACCTTCAATCAGCGATCGCGCTTACCCCTAACTCTAGAAGTATCCCGACGCCTTGGTGGTGAACCCCTGCGCCTGAGCAGCAGCCAGATGCGTAAAATTCGCAAAAGTCTTATTTATATTGCTGATGGCACACCAATAGCCAGAATTGAACGGGAACAAACCCCCCTATTAATCCCCAACCCGCAAGTCTGTGTGGAAATGGGTTATGCCTTAACTACCAAGCGCACCGAACAAATTTTGCTGGTACAGATGGAACGCCAAGACTTACCCGGGCAGTTCCCCTTCGATGTGCCTAGCTACCAGCAGCTATTGTTCCAGAAACCAGCAGACTTGCCAAAAACCTTACCCTCAGTACTGGAAACCTTACTGCAACGTTATAATTTATCGATTTGAACCAGCAGGGGTAATTGGTAATTGGTAATTG
>DNXU01000124.1:13172-14857 GCA_003505715.1 Cyanobacteria bacterium UBA8803
CACCCATCACCCATCACCAATTATTAGATTAACTTATCAATACAGCTTTGGAAAAGCCATTTTTCAAAAACTGTTTCTCGCTCGGCGTCAATTTCTATCTCAGGGTCGGTGATAATAATTTGGTTGGATTGAGAATAATGTTCCATGCCAAGAACTCCAGATGAGTACGCTGTCCACATTCTCTTGTCAGGCGGTCACCGGGAAGAAGTGCGTTTTGCGACAATTCAAGAGTTTCAGAAATGGTATAGCGGTGAACTGATGCCAAAAGCGACCTCTAACGATTTCATCAGCGTACCGATCAAAAACCTACAGGGGGAGTATATGGTGGTGCGTCCCTCCAGTGTCGTGGCGATCCGGGTGGAACCCATTTTCGGGGGAAGCGTCGAACGCTAATAGTTATTTTAGTTAACTATGAGAAAAATCCTGACTTGCCTCTCCCTCAGTTTGGGATGGCTGCTGGTAGCTGGAAGTTCGACCATTGCTAATGAGCCACCACAGCCGATCAACCCGAATACCGGACAGGCAACTCCCATGCCACCGCCACCTAGCAGTCCGGATGCCGGACAGGCAAACACCATACCGCTACAACCAATTAACCCGGAGGTAGAACAAGTCACTCTGGCATCTTTGGGTATAGACGAGCAGTTATGGGGACGCCCCGGTCAACCAGGAGACCGACAGGCTCTATTAAACTCTATCGATAACAGCCTGCGCTATTTAAACAGCGCCAAAGCTGGGCAAGATTACCAGGAATATCCGGTGCCAGGAATAACAAGAGAGAGGGTGCGCCGATCTCTGGTGCGTTTCCGCCAACTCCTGGTTTCATCCCGTTCCTCTACCGAACTCCAAGCGGCTGTCAATCGCGAGTTTGTCTTTTACAAATCTGTCGGTAAAGACAATAAAGGGACAGTCTTTTTCACTGGCTACTTTGAACCGATTTATGCTGCGAGTCGGACACCTACTGCCGAGTATCGCTATCCGTTGTACCAACTGCCTGACGACTTTAACCAATGGACGAAACCTCACCCCACCCGTGCCGATCTAGAAGGGAAAGATGGTTTGGGGAAAAATAGCCCCTTGCGGGGGTTAGAACTAGTGTGGTTGCGCGATCGCTTCGAGACCTTCCTCGTTCACGTTCAAGGGTCTGCCCGAATGCAGTTACCAGATGGGAAAATTATGACCGTCGGCTACGCGGGTAAAACCGATTACCCCTATACCAGCGTAGGGCGAGAACTCGTCAAAGACGGCATCTTTCCTTTAGATGGGCTGACCCTACCAGTACTCATCGATTATTTCCGCAAGTTTCCCACGGAACTGGATAAATATCTGCCGCGCAATCAAAGCTTTGTGTTTTTTCAGGAAACCCACGGACAACCAGCAACAGGTAGTATCGGAGTACCCGTAACGGCAGAGCGATCGATTGCCACTGATAAATCCCTTATGCCACCTGGGGCGATCGCTTTAATTAGAGCTAATATTCCCTACTCCAACCAAGCAGGCCAGCTCCAACCTCGCATGGTCAGCCGCTACGTCCTCGATCAGGATACTGGCAGTGCCATAAAAGGGCCAGGGCGCGTCGATATTTTCATGGGTACTGGTCCTCTAGCTGGCGATCGCGCTGGAATCATTGGCGGAGCAGGAGAACTATACTATCCCTTGCTTAAGGAGAGGGATGAGGGATGAGG
>DNXU01000124.1:14930-18046 GCA_003505715.1 Cyanobacteria bacterium UBA8803
GGATGAGGGATGAGGAAGAGAATTATTTTTATCAAAAATTAGTAGTTAGCCAAAAGTAGCCGCAGCTAGATCTACATCCCATTCTTCCGGTAGTTCAAACCGAGATAGGAAACGTTTGAGATACGCAAATCGGTAACCGACTAAAATCCCCACATGGAGGGGATTGTTGGGATCTCCTTTGCCTTGAAGAACCTGCAAGAGATAGGCTGGGGGTTGGGAGCGGTGCAGAACTCGATTATGGGATTTTCCTAGAGTACAACCCTCCCAAAATTGGCTGCGCTTTTCTAGAGAGAGCGAAAATTCTTTGATGTAGAGATCGACGGCGTTTTCTAGAATCTGTAGAGCCTCCTGCACTTTCAGTTGATTTTGTTGCCAAAGTTCGCCGCCAATCCCACTTTCCTCAATGGCTTGGCTCGTCAATTGCAGGCTTTCTAGGGTAGCAGTTAGCCGATATTGCTGACTGAGTGCTAACTCGTTAGATTCTCTTAAGGACATAAGAAGTTTTTATTTTCTGGTTTGTTAGCTGAAAATTGAAATATTCCGCTGACAATTACCCCATCATATTGCCAGGTTGATTAGTTTGAAAAGCTTTTCATAATCTGAAAATTTAACTGTTCAATATCTAACAAATGTATTTGATGAATAGCTTGACTTAACTGCTACAATAGTAGCATTTGATTGCAGCACTCACCTAAATATCTACTAGCAAACATTTTTTAGCATAGCTAACCCTATCAGGAAAGGGTTAGCGAATTAATAAGGGGTAATACCCCTCAGTGTTAGCGGTAAAGATTGACGTATAATACCCGCGCTCCTAACTCTAAGCTAAAAATAGGGACAGAGAGAGGAGGAAGAAGGAAAACTATATTCCTAGTTCTTTGTAGGTTATTGCTCACAATGCTCTCATGCCTATTTATGCATCTTGCCGTCAGGTAGGATTGCACCTGTAAGAACTGTAGCTTTGAAATTAGCCCCCACTACGGTGGCTCCCCTCAAATCTGCCACCATTAAAATTGCGTTGGAGACATCGGCGCGAATCAAGCAGGCTCTACTGAGATCCGCTCCTCTCATGTCTGCTCCCTGGAGAATAGCTCCAATCAAGTCTGCATCCTTTAAGTTCGTCCAATGAAGGATGGCTTGATACAGGGTGGCTCCATGTAAGTCAGCTTGATACAGACAGGCTTGAGAGAGATTAGCTCCCATTAGACTAGCTTCTCTGAGGTTGGCGCTGGTCAAATTAGCTTTTTTCAAGCTGGCTTCAATCAGAGTAGCTTTCCTCAAGTCTGTAGCGTTTAAGTTAGCCTCATTGAGTTCCGCTCCTCCCAGATTTGCTACGCTCAAGTTAGCCTCACTCAAGTTAGCCTCACTTAGATTAACTCCCTTCAAACTCGCTCCACTCAAATTTGCCCCACTCAAGTCTGTCCGCCTCAGGTTAGCTCCATTGAGAATAGCCTCAGTCAGATAGGCTTCTCGCAGCTGAGCTCCTTCAAAATCCCGCTCTCCGGCAGCATAACGCTTCAGCAGTTCACTTGCATTCATAATTTTGTTGAGATCTTCACTCCTCGCTTTAATTCGTTGGGGGCTTGGGGGCTTTTGGGTAAGTTCTAAGTACAGAATTTCTTACATCTGTAGCGAATCGAGTGGCGTGCTAATATGATGTCCGGTTAAACTCATATTAAGAAGTTTAAGATTAAACGCAAAGGACGCCAACGGGAGCGCAAAGGTGCGCAGAGTTCTGCATCTTTAGATTTACAGGAATTCGCTAAAATAATCCGGATAGCGAGTTTGCATCTAAAAAATAAAAATGAGTCGTAGCTGCCAAGTCTTTTCCTGGCGCGTTATTTCGATGTGGCGAATAAATTCTCGAAAGTAAAATCGCCGCTCAGATTCCGATAAATCACACCAGAATTGGGGAATAGATACTGTCTGGGCGATCGCGCTTAAATTTACAGGTGGCAGTGCCGAAAGCCGCGCTTGCAGTTGGGAAATTTCTGTCCGGAGTTTGTAAGCTCGTAACTCAGCGGTTTCGGCATCCAGGACACCCGTTGTAGTTAAATCCCTTAGTTGCCCTAAGATAGCTTGCTGGTTGGCAATTTGGCTAGCAAGCGATCGCTTAACCCCATCCAAGTTGGGAACGTTCATCTGGGCCACCGCACGGGGTAATTCCTGGCAGATATTTTGAATTGTACGCTCTAATACTTCTTCGTAGCGGAGGGCACGGCATTTGGGATACTTTGGGCAACTAATGGGGCGCAGGTAAAGATAGTCTTGGTTGAGGCGCACTCGAGTGACGCTAGTAACCGTCATACGAGACTGGCACTCTCCACAGATGACTAAACCAGCTAAGGAACGAGGAGCGCTAGCAGTACGGGAAGGCAGGCGTCGGTTGCGGCGCAACAGGCGGTCAATTTGAGCAGCTTCTTCCCGATCCAGAATAGGACTGTGGGTGTCTGAAATCACCTCACCGTTTTGATATGCTAAATCACCCCGATAGACAGGGTTTGTCAGCCAGCGCAGCCCAGTAGACACCGAGATTTTCTTGCTGTACTTTTTCTCTAGATACCGCACTGCGCCCCGCAAGGAACCATAGAGCAGAAACTGTTCAAAAAAATCCTTAACTACAGGTGCTGTACTGCGATCAAGAATGTAGCGGTCTTTGCCCCGTCGGTAGCCGTAAGGAGCCTTTCCCGGCGGGGGTAAGGCTTTAAGCCGATTGCGAGCATGTCCTTGACGCAGGCGGCGGGAATTTGCTTCTCGCTCCACCTCACCGAGAAGGTTCAGTAAGTTTGTGCGTGAGTTATTATCCCTTGGTAAAGAACGATAGGGTTGCTCGATGGCTAAAACAGTTACGCCTGTGGCTTCGATTTGGGCAAGGCGATCGCTCACTTGAGTCATCGAATCCCCTAGTTCCTCCAGACGGCGAATTAACAAGTAATCAACAGGTTCAACTTGGCAATCTGCCAGTAACTGCTGCAACTCCACCCGCCCCCCCAAATCTTGATAGACCCGATCTAACTCCCACCCCCAAATCGTCGGATCGGGAAAGGATTCCAGTAGAGGGTCACTGTAGATATAAGCCACAATTTTCATACAATTTGTTGTTGGTTGTTTGTTGT
>DNXU01000124.1:18184-36385 GCA_003505715.1 Cyanobacteria bacterium UBA8803
ATCACCAATCACCCATCACCAATCACCAATTACCAACAACTAACTTTGGCTCAATTCAATAATATTACCATCTGGGTCTTGAGTAAACAGAGCGGGTCTACCAGAGGCACTCATTTGGAGCGCACAGTTATGATCTAGTAACTGGGTTTTGGCCTCGTCCAAGTTAGCAACTGAGAAAGCAACATGGGGATTGCGACCCCATTTTTCTAAGTTTTGGAGATGGGGGGCAGTATTGGGGTCAACTATGAGGTGGATTTGGAACTCGCCCACCTGATACCAGGCACCGGGGTATTTGAATGAGCGCTCTACTTTAGATAAACCTAGAACATTGCCATAGAAATGCTCTGCTTTTTCCAGATCAGATACGAGAACGGCAGTATGGAGACATTGGGTAATTTGCATGGCTATTTGTCTAACTTCACTCCGCGAATCGAATAATCTAATAACTCCATCGGATGCATCAGCCTAATGTCCTTGCCCTTCAAACTCAAATGCTTCTTAATCTGCAAAGAACAGCCCGGATTCGATGATGCAATTAAATTCGCTCCCGTATTGAGTAAATTCTCTACCTTTTGCTGTCCCAACTCATCTGCTACGTCAGGTTGAAGCATATTGTAAACTCCCGCACTTCCGCAACATAATGCTGCATCACTCGGTTCCCGCAATGTCACTCCCGGAATTTGCCGTAACAACTGACGCGGTTGCAGAGAAATTTTTTGTCCGTGTAAGAGGTGACACGCATCTTGGTACACCATGGTTAGAGGTTCATCCGCTAACGGTGAAAACTTAGCTGTTAGCCCCACTTCTGCCAAGAACTCTTGCACATCTTTTACCTTAGCGGCAAACTCCTTGGCTTTTTCCCGATACTCCGGGTCATCCTCCAAAATATGCTCGTACTCCTTCAGAGTATGACCGCAGCCAGCAGCATTAATAATTACTGCATCCACACCCGTTCCTGCAAAACTATCAATCATCTGCCGTGCCAAGGCTTGGGCTTGCTGGGTTTGCCCCTGATGTTCTGGCAGTGCGGCACAACAACCTTGAGTTTTAGGAATTACCACTTCACAGCCATTTGCTGTTAAAACCCGCACGGTTGCCTCATTCACTGGTGAGAAGAACAACCGCTGCACGCAGCCCAAAATCACCCCAACTCGGTAGCGCTTTTCTCCTTGGGCGGGTATTACATCTGGCAAATTATCTCGAAAAGCATCTAGAGTAATTTGGGGCAGAATTGACTCCATTGCTGCCAAGCGGGGAAATACTTTCTTGAGCAATCCTGTAGATCGCACCAGCGTCTGAAAGCCCAATTTTTGATAGAGGTAGAGAGGAACTAGGAAAGCACGCAGGCGTCCGGGGTAAGGGAATAAATTAAAAATCAGATATCTGATCGAGCGGTCGGCTAAAGTGCGAGGTTGATTGCGTTCTACTTGATGCCGAGTTGCCGAAATAAGTTTGTCATACTGAACCCCAGAGGGACAAGTCGTGACACAAGCAAGACATCCCAAACAAGAATCAAAATGTTGAGTTGTTCCTTCCGCTAAAGGTGCCTCTCCTTTGTTAATCGCATTCATTAAATAAATTCGACCCCTAGGAGAATCCATCTCCTTACCAATTACTCGGTAACTGGGGCAAGTGGAGAGGCAAAACCCGCAGTGAACGCAGGTATCGATCAGTTCCTGCTTGGGGGGTTTCTGGGTATCAAAACCGGGCATGGGACTTTGAGAGTCCGGTTCTTCAATTTCCGTTAATGATGTTGCTGTACTCTCCCTTACTGATTCAGGTGTAGGAAATTTTAGATTGGCAGTTGATGAAGTTGGCATAGTTGTTGTTGGTTGTTGGTTGTTGGTTGTTTGTTGTTGGTTGTTTGTTGTTGGTTGTTGGCAAAAATTATGCACTTTTACTTTAACGAGGATACACATAATAGGCGGGTAATTGTTAACTGTTGATTGGTAATCGGCAATTGGCAATTGGTTCTGAGCCATTCGGTTGTTATTCTCCATTACCAATTACCCATTACCAAAAAAGTCTCAATATATAGCAAGTGTTTAGATGACAAATCGATACGGGCTTAAAATATTTTTGGGGTCGAATTTTTCTTTAATTCCTCGCATAATATTCAGCGCGTTTCCGGTGTATCCCCACATATCTAGTTGTTGCTTCCAGGCGATTGGTGCTTCTAAAACTGTCACAAAGCCTTTGTGGGCTTGGCAATGGTGGCGGAGTTCTAGCAGGGTTTCTGGCTTTACTTGGGCTAGGTCAAGGCGTAATCGCCCTAGTCCGCTCCCAACGTGAATGAACCCTAACCCAGTTTTAGAGGTTAGGGTATCGAGCTGAGTCAGGGTACTGACGGCAGTTAGAGGTAGTACCCCTATTTTGCAAGTAATTCCTGGCGACTGGGAGGGTGCCCAGATTTGTTTTGGTAATGATTCCCATAGATCGGCCTCGGCACGATCGCTATAGCTGCTACCTTTTAAACTAAGCTGCTGTCCAATTTCCAGCAGTCGGGAGGATTGCTCTTTAACCGACTCAACTATGCTTTGGAAACGCACCATTAAGCCCATACCCTGACCGACTCCTAAGGTTGCTACCATTTTGGTAGATAAAAGATCGGCAGCAGTCGGAGTGAGGGCAGAGGCGAGTAAGTATTTCGTAACCGAGGCGATCGCATCTGTCTCTCCAGTTAGTATTACTGTTCCGGATGCTTCCTGGACTGGATAAAGTCGCAATGTTACTTCTGTCAGAATTCCCAAGGTGCCATAAGAGCCAGTAAATAACTTCATCAAGTCGTAACCCGCCACATTCTTCACCACCCGACCTCCGGCTTTAGCAATTTCTCCGTCACTGCGCACGAAGGAAATCCCCAGCAGCATATCCCGAACTCCCCCATACCGCTGACGCCAAGCTCCGCTATCTGCCGTGGCGATGATGCCTCCTAGGGTCGCGTCGTGAGAATAGGCGGGTTCTAAGGGGAGAAATTGGCCTGTCTTTAAGAGCATCGCTTGCAGGTCAGCTAATTTCATCCCAGCTTGAGCTGTTACGGTCAGGTCATCCACGGCATGATCGATGACACGATCGAGGCGTTGAGTGCTGATAACTAGGTCAACAGGCTTTCCGAGTCCTCCCCAACCCAATTTACTACCGCTACCGCAGGGGAGGACGCGCCAACCGTTTTGATAAGCGCAGGCCATCACCTGGGCGAGTTCTAACATAGAGCCAGGGTCAACCTTAGTGCTGGGCAACTGTTCTGGAATGATCGCTTTAGCAATTCGTTCTTGCCAATCCGGTGTCAAATTTTCCCAATCCCAGATCCCAGAGTCGCCAACAATTGGTGCCAGTGCTTGGGCGATCGCATTCATGCTTTTTTCTCTTTAATATCGTTAATAACGCTTTGCCTAGATGAATCACAGAGGGTTGCGTCCCCCTTATACTGCTGTGAATTGAACCAAATCAGGGCTATTGGAAGCTCTCGCTAGACTACGATAGTGGTTAGTGGTGAGTAATTGACAAATCCTCAAACGCTCTCCTGCCCAAATTTATCGATACAATTACAGTTTCTCCCCTTAAAATTGTCGCACTTAGGGAGAATTTCAGGGGATTATCAAGGTGTGTCTCACAAAGATTGGTTCATAGTCAGCAATCCCCACCTGCAAGAGGGTAGGGGATAGTTACCTATTGACCCTAGTCCAAGAAGGCAGAAGTTAGCTATGCAGAAGGAAACAAAGGCTCTACAGTCAGCTTTTTATCCTTTTTCAACTGAATACTTATTTCCGCCGCACTGCACTAGATCGTAGGCGATCGCTTGAGCCTTCAATACACCCGAATCCTATGTCATCAGCGCTGTCAAGAATAAACCCTGAATGATGAAGTCTATCAGGTTGCGCCCCAGGGTCTTGGTTCTATACCAAGACTTCATGCCTCATATTTGGTTAGTTAAAACTTACGCACAGCCTGTATTAGTAGGGTGCGTAACGCGAAAGCTAACGCACCATTACCACTATATATGGTGCAGTTGCGTAAGTCCTATGGGTATTTGTTTAGTCAATTTTGCCATTTGGAGTTCAGGGGATGGCTTGTGAAAACCGTCAACAACCCGTTGAGCAAGGGTTAGATCGAGAAAGTTTGCTGAATCGGCTCACCACTCGCATTCGTCAGTCCCTAGAGCTAAAAGAAATTCTGACCACTACGGTACAAGAAATCCGTTCCTTCCTGGACATAGACCGGGTCAAAATTTACCGATTTAATCCCGATCGCACGGGAGCAGTGATTGCCGAGTCTATCCAAGGCGATCGCTTACCTACCCTACTCGGCTTAAGGTTTCCGGCAGAGGATATTCCGCCCCTAGCTCGGGAACTGTTTGTTAAAACCCGCCAGCAGGTAATTGTTGATGTAGCTGTCGGTCTCAAGACCATCAACCAATTAGACTGCCCAGAAACGGGCAAAACTTTGATCGCAAAAGACATTCGTCATTGTGCAGTTGAAGAGTGCCACCAAAGATATCTTGCTGCGATGGGGGTCTGTTGTTCTCTAGTGGTGCCCATTTTACATCGAACCCAGTTATGGGGATTATTAGTGGCTCATCACCAACAGTCGCGACATTTTGACGAAGGAGAGTTGCAAATCGTCCAGTTGTTGGTAGATCAAGTATCGATTGCGATCGCTCAGTCCGATCTAATTAACCGAACTGGCATTCAGGCAGTTCACGAGGCCAAGATCAAGCAAATCATTAGGTTACTCCACTCTGCCCTAATCCCAACAGAAATTCGACAAATGGTGCTAGAGGAAGTCATTGAAGCCTTAGAGGGTTCTGGAGGGAGACTCTATATCGCTGCTGAGCCTACAGGGCAGCCAGCTCAACTTTATACTGCTGGCGATCAGCCAAATTTACCTGGGCTGGAAGAAACCGATTTGTGGCAAAGTCTAATGAACTCTAGTTACAATGTCTGTCCCCTGTCTGGTGAAGAGGCATCGTCTTTACAAACCTGGGAATTCAACTCCTCTGATGCAGGTAGTTTTTGTGAAGGCAGTGGGGCAGTTTCCCATCTCTACACCATTGGCGACCTCTATCAGGAACCCTTCCTAGAGCCATTGGTTTCAGCGTTCTCAGATAGTAATATCCGCAGTCTGCTGATTGTACCCCTTCAGTATCATCAACAATATGTCGGCTGTTTAACCATCTTTCGTAGCGACAGCGAAATAGAAATATTATGGGCAGGGCGACGCGATCGCGATGCCTTTAACCGAGAGGTGTGCATCTCCTTTGCTGTATGGCGAGAAGTAACTAATGAACCCCCACCACCTTGGACGCCTGAAGATATTAAGTTTGCCCAAGCCTTAGGTATTCATCTGTACATGACGATGATGCAGCAGCGAGTTGAAGATATGCTTCAACATCAGGCATCCCACGATAGTTTGACAGGTTTGCCCAACCGTCTGCTGTTTGACGAACGCCTTTCCCTAGCGCTAGCTCATACCCACCAATCAGGAGAAAGGCTAGCCGTAATGTTTCTTGATTTGGATAGCTTTAAAATCGTTAACGATACCCTCGGCCATACTGTAGGCGATCGGTTGTTGAAAAATGTAGCTGTTCGCTTGACCAAATGCTTGCGTAGCGGAGATCTGCTGGCTCGTTGGGGTGGAGATGAATTTACCCTATTGCTCTCACCGATCGCTGATGCCCAAGAGGCAACCCAGATAGCGGCGGGCATTCTAGGCACCCTTAATGCACCGTTACGGGTTGAGAGCCAAGAACTATACATTAAAGCCAGTATCGGCATTGCTCTGGCTCCCTATGATGGAGAGGATACCCAGACACTTTTGAAAAATGCGGATGCTGCTATGTACCGTGCCAAACAGAAAGGCCGCAATAATTACCAACTCTATACCTCGGCCATTGGCTCTAAGGCAAAAGAGCGACTCCAGCTAGAAAACAACCTTTATAAAGCCTTAGAACGCCAAGAGTTTCAATTACACTATCAGCCTCAAATTGACCTAACGACAGGACAAATTGTTAGTATGGAGGCACTGATTCGATGGCACAGTCTTAAGTCAGAATTTATTTCGCCTAACCGATTTATTCCCTTGGCCGAAGAAATGGGGCTAATTAGTTCTATTGGCGAATGGGTTCTCTGGACTGCTTGTATTCAAAATTGCCATTGGCAGGCTTTAGGATTGCCCCCAATTCGCATAGCTGTTAATCTTTCAGCACGTCAATTTCAGCAAAAAAACTTGGTGAACACGATCGCTAAAGTGTTAGAAACAACCCAGCTGCACCCCAGTTATCTCGAACTAGAAATTACCGAAAGCATCGCTATGCAAGATGTCCCTATGGCCATTGAATTGTTAAGGACATTGCGGAGCATGGGTATCCAAATCGCACTAGATGATTTTGGTACTGGTTTCTCATCCCTCTCCTGTTTAAAGCATTTTCCCTTAGACAAGCTCAAAATAGACCGCTCGTTTATCCGCGATTTAGGGACAGATAATGATGATGCAGCCATTATCAAAGCTTTGGTCACTCTGGGGCATGGATTGAATTTAAAAGTAGTTGCTGAGGGGGTCGAAACAAAAACCCAATTAGCATTTCTGCGCTCCGTTAACTGCGATGGCGTACAGGGTTATCTACTAAGCCGTCCTTTACCTCCTCAAGAGGCTATGAATTTGCTAATTGGTAATTTGTGATTGTTGGTGGTTGGTTGTTATTTTCAATTTTTAATGAGGCCGTAATCCGTAATGTCGGTAATGGTAGTAATCCCGTAAAATTTGGTCGTGGTCGAAGCACAGGTTCGTTGGTAAGTCCCAGAGGTGGAAAATTCCTACCTTTTTTGCATCATCAGCGGCTTGGGGTTCGCCGTTGGCGGTTGCTAGAAATACGACACTGATTGTATGCTGGCGAGGGTCGCGGTTAGGATTGGAATAGACATGAAACTGCTCAATGAGTTCAACCTGTAAGCTAATCTCTTCTCGAGCTTCTCGCACAGCTGCCGTTTCTACTGACTCGCCGTAATCCACAAAACCACCGGGAATTGCCCAGCCCAGGGGAGGGTTTTCCCGTTCAATCAAAATAATCGGTCGATGGGGGCGGTCTATTAATTCAATGATGATATCGACAGTAGGTGCGGGATTGCGGTAGGTCATTGGCAGGATGGGGGATGAGGGAGGAATAGAAGGATCGAGAAGTTCAGTAGTTCAGATCGGAATTGAATGTACATCGTACCTGACTTGGGGTTGATACTCAATCAGGCTGTACCATGCTAATGTCGATAGATTGGCTTGTTCTGTAAGTTCTTTATGCTGTTTCCCAGATCGAGTGGCATTTTATTGCATCCCACGTCCTTCCCCAGTCGCTTCGGTATTGGTGACTTAGGGCCCCAAGCTTATCAATTCATTGATTTTTTAGCAGACAGCAACCAACAATTCTGGCAAATCCTACCGCTAGGACCTACAGGGTATGGGAACTCTCCTTATGCCTCTTACTCGGCGCTAGCAGGAAATCCGTTGCTGATTAGCCCGGAACAACTGCATAATCAGGGACTGCTAACGGATGAAGACTTTGCCAATCTACCAGAGTTCCCAGTTGGCACTATCGATTACGAGCAAGTGGTTCAGACGAAGCGGCGGCTGCTGCGCCAAGCTTGCGATCGCTTCAAAGTGAATGCCTCCACTGCTGAACAAGAGCAGTTTCACAGGTTTTGTGAAACGAGAGCGAGCTGGCTGGAGGACTATGCCTTATTTATGTCGCTGCACAGAACCTTTGGAGACGCCAGCTGGCACACTTGGGAACCAGATATTGCCAAGGCAGAACCAGAAGCGGTTGAGAAGTGGCGGCAGAAGTTGAGCGATGAGATCTATTTCCGTAAATTCTTGCAGTTTGAGTTCTGCCGTCAGTGGACGGAGTTAAAGCACTATGCCAACAATCGCTATATCCAGATTATTGGTGATATCCCGATTTATGTGGCTCACAACAGTGCGGATGTCTGGGCTCATCGGGAAATATTTGCCCTTGATGAGGAAACGGGCGAACCAGCTTTAATGGCTGGTGTTCCACCAGATTATTTTAGCGAAACGGGTCAGTTGTGGGGTAACCCAATCTACAACTGGGAGCAGTTGGAGAAAGATAACTTTAAATGGTGGGTGGAGCGTTTTCGAGCTACTTTTGAGTACGTTGATATTGTGCGGATTGACCATTTCCGGGGATTTGAGGCGTACTGGGAAGTCAAGCAAGGCGAGACGACTGCTATTAATGGGCGTTGGGTTAAGGCACCGGGAGAGGAGTTTTTCCAGGTACTCAAGGAAGAATTAGGAAATCTACCTATTATTGCAGAGGACTTGGGTTTAATCACCAAAGAAGTTCTGGAACTGCGCGATCGCTTCGAGTTTCCCGGCATGAAAATTTTACAATTTGCCTTTGGTGGAGGCCCCGATAATCCTTATTTGCCGTTTAATGTCGATCGCAACTCTGTCATTTACACTGGTACTCACGATAACAATACAACCGTGGGCTGGTTCAATCAAATCCCGGACTATGAAAAGGAAAATGTTTTACGTTACTTAGGCTGTTTTAGCCCCGAAGGTATCCATTGGGATTTGATCCGATTAGCCTTCAGTAGTGTGGCTAATCTAGCGATTATTCCCGTTCAGGATCTTTTAGGTCTGGACAGTGAAGGCCAAATGAACCGTCCTAGTATAGCGGAAGGCAACTGGGGATGGCGCTACCGACCGGGTGTCTTAACAGACCAATTATGCGATCGCCTCAAAAACCTAACCTACACTTACGGTCGCGATCCCATTCGTTCTTAGTTATTGGTTGTTGGTGATTGGTGATTGGTGATTGGTGATTGGTTGTTTGTTGTTGGTTTTGAACAACTAATAACAAACAACAAACAACAAGCAACAAACAACAAACAACTAACAACTAATAACCTTCCTACAATCTGGAATTGGCGGCAAACGTCACTTCTTCAACCTCACCTGGGGCTCCCATCTGCTTTGCCGATTGGTCGTTGAACTCAACTAAGACTCCACCAGCATTGCCAGCTTTTACCACTAGTTTTTGATCGGCAACCCAAGTGCGCTGAGTTCCTTCTGGTAAAACGCCTTCAAATTCAGTCTTGCCATCTACCACTACCCTAATCCAGGACTGAGCCTTAAGGGTGACACCCACTTGTACGGGCTTGTTATTTGGACTGGAGTGTGTCCCTAAGACAGCTTGATTCCCTGGCGAGAGCAGTTTGGGGTTTTGTTGTTGGGCATAGCTGGGTATGGACAATTCTTGGGTATTGGATGGGTTGTCCTCTACCTCAACTCCTTGTAAGGCTGAACGGTTAACCACGTCAGATAAGCCCCTTACGGCACCCATAACCAGTAATACATACAGCAGGTAAAGATGAAAGGGTCTTAATTGAGCAGGTCTGATGTACTTCCAGGTGGGCTTAGCAAACTGTAGGCTAAATCCTGTGGGAAATTCCCTAGCGAATTCTGCTCCGTTAAGTCCCAGCTCTTCAGCAAAGCGCTTAATAAACCCTTGAATGTAAACAGGTTCTGGCAATTGCTCTGGCTTGCCCTCTTCAATAGCATTCAACAGCCGTGCCTGAATCCGAGTTCGGGCAGCAACTTCGTCTAAGCCAAGAAACTGTTTGGTGCGGCACTCGCGCAGGTAGGCACCTAGTTCTTTGAGCTTTTCGAGTTGTTCCTTATTTAAATGGGGTTTATTCTCCTTCATACACGGTACTCCTTGATATCTGCTGGCACTTTTACTGATGTTTGGTGGACTCGGTTTTTGAGAAAGCGAATTTCAAAATTTTTTAGATAACGGTAGTGACCACTGAGTAGTACCGGTTCACCTGGCGGTTGTAATTGAATCGGCCCAATCGCGATGCGATGCAGATGAATCACTGGATAGCTTAGCAGGTCGGCGACCCGACGAATCTGGCGATTTCTCCCTTCTGTAAGAACAATTTCTAAAAGTGTCTGCTGGTGTCGCCGATCGAGTACCCGGATTTGAGCAGGTAAAGTTTTTTTGCCACATAAGTCAACTCCCTGACGCCAAGCTTCTAGCACTGATTCAGGAGGATGACCTTGTACCCAGACCTGATAAGTCTTAGGTACGTGATAGCGAGGATGTGTAAGGTGAAATGTCAGTCCCCCATCATTGGTAAGAATTAATGCACCAGTAGATTCAGCATCCAGACGTCCGACTGGATGGACACCCTGACCCTCTCGGATTGTCTGAGGCAGTAAATCAAGAACTGTATTACGCTTCTCCAGAATGTTATTACACTCCCTAGAATCGCGGCAAGTGGAAAGTACCCCCAACGGTTTGTTTAGTAAAAGATAAATGAATTGAGGACGGTTACCGGGTTTGAGAAGTTTCCCGTTGACTTCGATCAAATCGGTTTCGGGATTGGCTTTTTGTCCAAGATGTGCCACGCTGCCATTAAGCCGAACCTGTCCTGTTAAGATCATTTTCTCAGCTTGACGCCGTGAGGCAACACCCCACTGTGAAAGAATTTTCTGTAGTCTTTCCTCCATGGTTAGACTCCTGGCACCGACCCAACTAGACTATGTACAAATATTACAAGAATGCGGAGAATTGCAAGCCCAAAAGCCCCCAAGCTCAAAAAAAGCCAAATTATCAGCACAGTTATATCACCAGCAGTGCAGTTGTGGCTAAGATCCCAAGTAGAGCAAGTGGAAGCCTTGCAGGTGAGGATAGCCTCTAGTGATGGACAGATCCTCTCCGGTCAAATCAGCACTGTCTCGATTGCAGCAATTCGCGCCGTCTATCAAGGACTGCATTTGAGCCAAATTCAGCTAGAAGGCACTGACATTCGCTTTAACTTAGGTCAGGTACTCAAAGGCAAACCCCTACGCCTTTTAGCACCTATCCCTGTAGTAGGTCAGGTATTGTTATCTGAAAGCGATCTCCAAGCCTCCTTACAGGCTCCTTTGTTATCCAATGCATTGAACGAGTTACTAAATACATTTCTCCAATCCAAGGGCATCGCCAACCCAGCGAACGATCTTAAAGACCGACAAATCGACTGGCAACAGATTAATTTCGACACGAGCCAGCTCATCCTCAGTGGCATTCTAACAGATGTAACAGTGGGCACAACACCAATTGCAATCCGTGCTGGTTTAGTAATGGAAACCCCGCAGGTACTGCAATTGAACCCCCTCCAGATTCAGATACATCCCAATCATCCCGCAATCAGTTTAGATGGCTTCCGTGTAGATTTAGGGCCAGAAGTAGATATTCAGGAACTGACGCTGACTCCGGAACAGTTAACCTGTCGTGGGTGCCTAAGGGTTATGCCTTAGCCATGGTGCGTTACGCTAACGCACCCTACAGATAGACTTTCGGTACGATATTTCAACCCGTCCCCAAGTACCTGCTTAGAATCCGCCGTCTTTTAAGCGGCAGAGTGTCAACTCGGCGTATTTTGAGAATGATTGAACCTCCAAACTCTGGAAGAAGGATATTAGTTTGCCAGAACCGCAGTTGCCGCAAACAAGGCGCAACAGCGGTATTGGCCGCGTTTCACGTATCATCTTTGACTGATATCACAGTTATTGGTAGCGGTTGCCTAGGGCAGTGTGGTAATGGGCCAATGGTACTAGTACTACCAGAACAAATTTGGTACAGCCGCGTTCACCCTGATGAAGTGCCTGCAATGGTCAAGAAATTTAAGATTTGACATTTGGCCAATACATGAACCTAGAGGCGTGTTTTTTTCTTAAATCTCAAATCTTCTTGTTAGTAGCGCCTAACCTACCCAAAATTAATTTTCAAAAGATAATATTCAAGCCCTAAGGAAAGGTTCTAGAGTAGATAAAGAGGAGTTTGCTAAAAGCCAAAGGCTTAATAGCTAATAAGTAATCGCTCATGAACTGGGTACACCAGCACTACCAAAAACTGTTGTTCCTCTTCCACCGTTCCTTTTTACCTATCCTTACTCTATATAAGTTTAACAGATCTGATTGGAAAATGCACACAATTGTAGGTAAAATTACTTTATATGCCCTGAGTCAGTCACCGATCCCGCAAATCATTGTTACGGTCTATGCAGTACCTCGATAAGAGTGACAGCCGCCTGAAGTTAGCGCTACAGGTCACAAATACTGGTATTTGGGAATGGGATCTCGTGACAGGTCAACTCAGTTGGTCTGAGACTATCGAACAACTATTTGGTATAGGCTCAGGAATGTTAGCAGGGAATTACAAGACCTTTTTTAAGCGGATCTTACCCAGCGATCGCCGATTAGTAAAGGCAACCATCGCTCGTGCTATCAAAAAGCAAACCGAGTACCGCACGGAATTTCGCATCCGTCATCCTGACGGCAGCATTCGGTGGTTAACCAGCCAAGGAGAGGTTTATCGGGACTCTAACCGCAAGCCGATCAAAGTTGTTGGACTTTGCATGGATATTACACCAAATAAGCAAGTGGAGGCAGCACTAGCGCGTAGTGAAGTCAAATGGCGATCGCTGATTCAAAACTCCTCCGATTTGATTGCAATTTTAGCGGCAGACGGCACTATCCTCTACGAGAGTCCTGCTAGCGAACGCATCCTAGGTTATTCTTCTGATGAATTAGTGGGGAAACCTGTTTTCAACTACATTGCTCCCCAAGAGCAAAACGCGATCGCACAGGCAATACAAAATTTATTGAAAGCTGGTCATAAAGCCACCTTTCCACCAATAGTATTTCATCTTCTATGTAAAGATGGCACTTGGTGCTGCGTGGAAGCCTCTGGAACCAACCTCCTGGCTGACGAGGCTGTGGAAGGTATTGTCATCAACGCCCGTGACGTGACAAAACGCTTCCAAGCCTTGCGGGACTTGAAACATACTCAAGACCAACTCGTAGAAATCGATAAAATGGCTAATTTAGGTCAGTTGGTTGCTGGTGTGGCTCACGAAATTAACGATCCCGTTAGCTTTATTAGTGGCAATATTATCTATGCCTGTGATTACGTACAGGACTTATTAAAAGTTATCAAACTTTATCGACAGTACTATCCCCATCCAGAAGCCGAAATTCTAGCTGAAATAGAAGAAATCGACCTAGATTTTATGATTGAAGATCTCCCCAAACTTCTCAAGTCGATGAAAGTGGGGGCTGAGCGCATCCATCAGATTGTGCTGTCACTGCGGAGCATCTCCAGACCTGATGAATTCAAAATGAAGCCAGTAGACATTCATCAAGGTATTGACGATACTCTGATGATTTTGCAGAATCGCTTGAAAGCCAAGAGGGGAAGCCCTGAAATTAAGGTGACCAAAAACTATGACCAGCTCCCCCTCGTCGAATGTCATACAGGGCAACTCAATCAAGTATTCATGAACTTGATTAACAATGCTATTGACGCTCTAGAAGAGGCAAGACTCTCCAGTCTTCAAGGCCCTGACGATACATCTTGTTCCTTACCTTTTATTCACATTTCAACCGAAGCGAAGGAGGATAACCGAGTAATTATTAAAATTGCCGATAACGGCACGGGTATGACAGCACAGGTTAAAGACAAAATCTTTGACTGCTTTTTTAGCACAAAACCAGACACCGGAAATGGGCTGGGATTATGGATCAGCCACAAAATTATTGTTGAAAAACATCAGGGGCGATTGCATTGCTTATCGGCACCAGGGCAGGGAACCGAATTCATTATCGAGATTCCGATTAAGCATTCTCATGATAGTTGTTAGTTGTTGGTTGTTGGTTTTTGGTTGTTGGTGGTTGGTGGCCATTTTTAATCTTCCATCTGATGAGTTAGGAAGGGAACATCGACGATTTCGCCTTTGACTTCTCCAATTTGGACTTTTAAGCCAATACCTCCTGCCTTGGTGCGGATATAGGCTAAACCAAAGGGGCTAGATTCAGTTTCGGTGAAACTCGTTAGCTTGCCAACTTTATCACCATCTACAGTTATCGCTGTTCCTGGTTGGGCAGATGCCTCTAGGCGCACCCCCCAGAGTTTTTGCTTAATGCCTTTGTAGGTATTCAACCGGGCTATGGTTTCTTGGCCGATGTAACATCCTTTATTAAAGGAGATCGTTTGCCATAAACCAGCTTCTAGAGGATTATAATCCTCTGTTAGTTCGCAATCCGGAACGGGACGCCCTTGTTGAATGCGCAACTGCTCCCAAATGCGATCGCCCATGGGGACAGCACCTGCTGCTGTTAACGCCTGCCATAGCTCGGCACCATCACTAGCAGCGACAATCAGAGTATATCCTGGTATGGCCAAGCCAGTGCCAACAGCAATCCGTACTTGAATATGACCTACTGTTAGCAAGTGATGACTGGCATAAGCATCACCGATAGGCATGGGAACGCCTAACTCGGTCAACAAACTATCACTATCTGGCCCAATGACACTGAAGATGGCATAATCGTTGGAGAGATCCGCTAAGGTTACTCGATCCATTGGAAAAAGATAACGATCCATCCAGGCCATGAGTTGCTGACGCCGATCGGGAGAGACAAGGAGTAACGCGGCGTCCTCGGTTACATAAACCGTTGCTAAGTCAATAGTACGAGCGGTAGAAGTAACAAAAACGGTATCGCAACCCTGTCCTGCCTGAAGTGACAGGATATCATTGGTAGTTTGGTTGTGTAAGAAGCGTAGCCGATCCTCATCAGAGATTTTCAGTAGTCCCCAATGAGACAGATCGACTAGAGCAATTCCCTGACGCGCCGCATCAAGTGCAGCCGCATCATTTCCGAAACTTACTGGCACTATAACCTCCGCAGCTGATTCAAATATTGTATAGGAGAGTCCGAGTCCTCATCCCTCTTAAGCGGCTGCAAAGTCGGCAAATACTTGCTCGATCAACTTTTGAGCCTTGGCGTCTAGAAGCTGCCAGTCTACATCACCCCCTTCATCAATTAAGCTAGTATCAATATCAACTTCTTGGGTTTCTAGTTCGGCGTGAACTGGACGATACTCCCGAAAACAGACTTGAAAACAAAGTTCCCATAAATCCACGCATACGGAAGTGTCCGCTTTTTCCAAACAAAGCTCATAACCCGGTATTGGCGTTTGAACATCTCGATAAGTGGCCTTCCAACTTGTTTGTTCTAGCTGTTGGCGAATATGATCGACGATTCGGATTAAAGCTGGTTGCATCAGGAGTTCAGCCTGTTGCCAAGCAACAGTATTCTTAAATTTGGGTTTCATTTTACCATTCCTCCAAAGTAACGGGTTCACCTTTGAAGCCTAGAGACTTGAGCGCTTTATTAAATCGATCTAACCCCACTTTTTTGATGTCTGAGGTTAACTCTTGAAACATTAGGTATCCTAGTTTAGAACCTTCATCATCAAGCTTTTGGGCTTCTAGGTAAGACTTGGCTAGCTTCCTGGCTTCGGTGTCAAGTAGAGCCTCTTTTTCCGAAACACCAGATTTATTGACTCCCAAAGAAGTTAAATATTCTACAGTTTTATCCCGATGCCAAAGATAGTATGGTTTACCTTCCTTAGGCACTATTTTCTCAAAAAATCCACCTTCTTGTGCTATTTGGCTTGGCTCACCATCTTTTTCCCTTAATCCATGCTGTTTGAGCAAATTACCAAATTTAACAGCAGAAACACCAAATTCTTGGCCTAGTTCAGTCAGCGTGCGCCAGGTCTTGCGAAAGTTGTTTTTCTTACTCATGATATAACCTGTGAGATAGAGAGTATTGAATACAATAGCGCTAGGCAGCGAAATCGTGCATAGTTTCAAGTGCGCGATTTTTTTGAGGGCTAGTCTTTAGGGTCAAGTAGATGGAAAAAGTACTCGGTGGATTTGGATTGCTGGCAGGGGCAACTTACCCCTTTCGCGTGCTGGCGGTATTCAGACGCACCCCTCGCCTGTGGGGATATATGATTACACCCATTCTGGTGAATGTGGTTGTTGGTATTGTGTTGTATGCCGGGTCGCTCTTCTGGGGTTGGCAGGCAGTTGAGGCGTTGGAGGTTACTCTGGCTCAGTGGTTAGATAAGGCGATCGCCAATCTGCCAGCATGGCTGAGTTTCCTGGAGTTCCTAGCCACTGGCGTTACCTGGTTGCTGCACGGGCTATTAGTGGTAGGGTTACTGTTGCTGACTGGCTTTTTGTTGTTGCAATTTGGGGGATTACTGGGTGCGCCATGGTACGGTCAGCTTTCGGAACAGTTGGAGGAGTTACGGACGGGTCAGATCCATACGATAGAGGTGGGAATTGTTCGGGATATTGGGCGAGCAATTCTGTATGAACTGAAAAAATTGTTACTGGTGGTGGGGATAGGGCTACCGTTACTGCTATTGAATTTTGTGCCAGGGATTGGGACAGTTGTGGCAGCTGTCGTTGGCGTACTGCTAACGGCAACGATTGTCTGTCTTGACTTTTTTGATGCTCCTTTAGAACGCCGCCGCTTCAAGTTTCGGGACAAGTTAGGCATTGTATTTAGGAGTTTACCTGCTAGTGCTAGTTTCAGTCTAGTTTGTATGGCCATGATAACGGTGCCGTTCCTGAATCTGGTGACCATTCCCATTTGCGTGGCATCGGGGACGCTGTTTGTTTGCGATCGCGTTTTGCCAAAGTTGCCTAAGTATCCAATGTAAGGGCGAGTCGCTGTTTGAAGGTAAATAGGGTAACCCATAAAATCTATTGACTCGCCCTAAGTATCCAATGTAGGGGCGAGTCGCTGTTTAAGGGTAAATAGGGTAACCCATAAAATCTATTGACTCGCCCTCCTCCTGGTTATAGCTTAGGAAAGCAGTAGCATTAGAAGCGGAGAGGATTGTGCAGTAATCAGACCAATGGAATACAAAAAACTCGGCAACAGCGATCTATTAGTATCTGAAATCTGTTTGGGAACCATGACCTACGGTCAACAGAATACGATCGAGGATGCCAGCGAGCAACTCGACTATGCTGTTGCCCAAGGGGTTAACTTCATTGATACGGCTGAGATGTATCCGGTTCCTGGAAAGGCAGAAACTCAGGGTAAAACAGAGGAGTATATCGGCGAGTGGTTGGTTAGGCAAAAACGAGACCAGTTGATTATTGCCACTAAGGTAGCCGGCCCTAGCCCTCGCTTAACCTGGATTAGGGGCGAAAACCACCGGATTGACCGCCCCAATGTCGAGCAAGCTATAGCAGACAGTCTCAAACGACTGCGCACCGACTACATCGACCTCTACCAAATCCATTGGCCAGATCGATACGTACCGCTGTTTGGCGCACCTAATTACGACCCCGCCAACGAACGGGACTCTTTACCAATTGCCGAACAACTCCAGGTATTTGCCGAGCTTATTAAAGCAGGTAAAATTCGCTACCTGGGTTTGAGTAATGAGACCCCTTGGGGAGTATGCGAGTTTTCTCATGTAGCGAAGCAGTTGGGATTGCCTCAGATCGTATCAATTCAGAATGCCTACAGCTTGGTGAACCGCGTGTTTGAGATTCACCTATCTGAAGCTTGTCGGTTCAACAATATCGGGTTGTTAGCCTACAGTCCTTTAGCCTTTGGCTGGCTGACGGGTAAATATCTCAACGGCATCCCCGCCAATTCTCGACTGGCATTGTTTCAGGGATTTGGGATGCGTTACGAAAAATCCAATCTGACGGAGGCAGTAAAGGAGTATGTAGAGATTGCCCAGAAACACGGCTTGACTCCAGCACAGATGGCCTTGGCATTTGTGCGATCGCGTTGGTTTGTCACCAGCACTATTATTGGTGCTACGACCTTAGAACAGCTAAAGGAAAATCTCAATGCTGTTGAGGTGACGCTAGATAAAGATACTTTGGCAGAAATCAATCAGGTTCACGCCCGCTATCCCAATCCTACGCCTTAGGAACTGCTAAAAATAAACTATCCATGAGGAGGGATCTGGCTTTTCTAGGCTTAATAACATTGGTGCAAGATCTCAGGTTAAACAGAAATAATATCTGTAGGGGCGGGGTTAGTGGCTAATATTATAGACCCCGCAGATANNCTTAAGTCAAAACCCGCCCTTGCGACAGGTTTTATGAGGGTTAATAAACCGGACATGATATGAGTTGAGGTGGTCGCACATCTTGGAAAGCTTACTATAAAATGTTCCAAATCGATTTATAGCAACCGCCACAAGGGTTAGGACATTTCAACAGCTGGGATTGACAATTGGCTTTAAAACCTTTGTCCTAATCGCCTGGGCGACTGCGATAATCCCTATCAAGGGCGGGTTTTGACTTAAGT
>DNXU01000124.1:36423-42292 GCA_003505715.1 Cyanobacteria bacterium UBA8803
GATATTTTGGGTGTTTAACCGGATATAATATCTAGGATTAAAACCCTAATACCCTAAAGCAGCTCCCTCACGACGGGGATCTGCACCACCAACGAGACCCCGATCGCTTAGTACGATCGCTCCCAAACCACTGGTTAACTGTACAACTTGTACCGAATGACCCATTGCTTCTAAAGCAGGCTTGAGTTCGGTAATAGTTGTACCTGCTTCCAGTTCCGTTGGGCCGTTACGGTTGCCAAAATTTGGTAGCGATACGGCTTGCTGGCTGTCGAGTTTCCAGTCTAGGACTCCAACCAGTGTCTTAGTAACATAGTTGATAATGTTACTCCCTCCAGCAGAACCAACTACCATCACCAGCTTGCCATTACGGTCAAACACCATGGTAGGAGCCATGGAACTTCTGGGGCGCTTGCCCGGTTCTACACGATTTGCGACTGGCTTGCCGTCTACTGTGGGTGAAAACGAGAAATCCGTCAGTTGGTTGTTAAGCAAGAAGCCTCTTACCATTAACCTCGAACCAAAGGCATCTTCTATACTACTTGTCAGCGATACCGCATTCCCGAAGCGATCGACAATTGCCAGGTGGCTGGTGGAGGGAAACTCTCTGGCATCATCTTCTCCCCAGTTTTGCGTCTGCTGTGACGATAGCTTACCTGGTTTAGCTTCACTCATGGCACGCTTGGGGTCGATTAGCATAGCACGGTGCTGAAGGTATTCGGGGTCGATTAATTCGTCCGTTGGTACTGGCATGAAATCAGCATCAGCCATGTAGAGTCCGCGATCGGCATAAGCCAGTCGTCCTGCTTCAGAGAAAAGGTGGATAGCTTCAAGGGAGTTCGGCTTTAAGGCAGCCAAATTAAACCTTTCCAGCATACCCAGCATTTGCAGCACAGTCATACCGCCGGAGCTGGGAGCGCCCATGCTACAAACTTTGTATACTCGGTAAACTCCACATATCGGTTCCCGTTCTTTTGCCTGATAATTCGCCAAATCAGCAGTTGTTATATCACCCGGTACTGCTGCCTTTGTCACCGTATCAACGATATCGCGAGCAATTCTTCCCTTGTAAAAGGCATCGGCACCACGTCTAGCAATCTGGCGCAATACCTCAGCATAGGGCTTATTAACCAGTTTTGTGCCAACTGGTTTAGGTGTACCGTCTGGTTGGTAGAAATAACTCCTAGCTGGCTCGAAGCGGGGTAAAAATATTTCTTTGCTGAGCAAAGCGTGCAAGCGTGGCGAAATAGGAAAGCCTTGTTCAGCTAGCTGGATAGCGGGTTGAAATAATTGTGACCAGGGTAACTTGCCATAGTTTTTGTGTACCATTTCTAGCATCCGTACCGTCCCTGGCACGCCTACGGATTTACCGCCCACAACGGCATCCTCGAACTTTAATGGCTTGCCATCTGATCCGAGGAAGCGATCGCCTTGAGCCGCAGTAGGAGCAGTTTCCCTACCGTCATAAGTCCGGACTTCTTTAGTTTTAGCGTCGTAGTAAACTAAAAATCCACCACCTCCCAACCCAGAAGACTGCGGCTCAACTAAACCTAGTACTAATTGAATAGTGATCGCGGCATCAACAGCACTACCCCCACGGCGAAGAATCTCGCGTCCCGCTTCTGAAGCAAGGGGATTAGCTGATACTGCCATATCCCTCTGAGTAAGGACGGCTTCGCGATCTATCCAACCGCTCCCAGCTTCAGGCGCACGGCGATCTTGCGTCAGCGCCACCAGGGGAGACACAAGAGTAGCACTGAGGACAAGAACTAAAAACCGATACCCTAGGGGCAGTCTAAATCGAATAGTCAAGGACAGCCTCTAGAACGACTTGGGTTTCTATTGTAGGGTGTGTTAGCTTTCGGATAACGCACCATTTCTATTCATTGTGCTAAGGCACCATCACCAGTGACCACTGCAACATTACTGGCACGATGTTAGCCGACTCAGTTGCAGCACAATCTCATCAATGGCTCCCACAAAAGCCTGGTCAGGCTGGCCAGGTTGATTGACGATAATACTAAAAACGAGCGTACCGTAATTTGGGTTCTCCAAATATCCCGAAAGAGCGCTGACTCCTCTCAAGGTGCCCGTTTTCGCATGAAGCTTGCCTTGTGCTGGAGTCAGGCGGAACCGATTTCTCAGAGTGCCGCTGACTCCACCAACAGCTAGGGAGGTGTAAAACACCTCCCTACCCTTGGCTATATTCATCGCTTTGAGAGTTTCTACTAAAGCGGTGGGAGTAGCTAAATTCTGTCGGGACAAGCCAGATCCATCAGAGATGCGATAACTGCTGGGATTAACTCCTAACTGAGTTAACGCCTCCTTAGCGGCAGAGAGACCTCCCAAACGACGCATTAAGGTGTCCGCATAAGCATTATTGCTGTTGGTGTTGGTGACCCTGATCCATTCAGCTAAAGGTGTAGTACCAATTTTGGCATTTTGATCGAGTTTTTGCAGGGCAGCAGCAGTAGTTAACAACTTGGTGTTAGAGGCAGGAATGAAAGAGCGAGATGCATTATGGCTGTAAAAGACCGTGTCGTTGGATAAAGATTCAACCAGAATACCCCAGTTGCCTCTGGCTACGGCAGGACGAGAAATAATGGAGTCGATAAAGAATCCGAGGAAGTCGGGGCAAACGCCACCTTTACCCTTACTCTCTGGCGGAGGTACATCGATTTGGATAGGTTCAAAATCTAATCGTAAATCGGTGGCGCTAGCCTGCATCCGTGGAGTGGGATCGACCCAGGCTAGGAAAGTTAAAGTAAGCATTGCCAAGGGTTTGACCCAATGACCAACCGATTTCATCCTCTATTCTCCTTTAATGGCATGTTGTACCATTCGGCAACTGCCTATCCCCAACCGGGTTAAATGCCAAAGAAATCGGCTTCGAGATTTGTAATTTGTCATGGATCTGTCTTATAGATGTGCCTTATCGCTATTGATATTTTTGGCCAACACACTGCAAGTTGATAAAACCCAGATATCAGACTAGCGATAGGTGAACCAAAAGTCTACTAGCTGCAAAATTAAAAAATTAACGAAATTTAGCTTTAATCTCTAGCAGATTTCACCAAATAGCGCTTTTACGAGCTGTAGAATGCCAAGACGCCCCTGATTGTTTTTAGTAGGCACGCTTCGTGCCTGAAAATGCTGTATTTCCAAGCACGAAGCGTGCTTATACAAGAATTCCTTATGGTTCAGTTCGCCAATCGCCTTTTCCGCCAACCCTTTAAGCTTAGTGGCGTGGTGTTTTTGAGTTTCTTATTGTTCGGTTGTGTTGTTATTCCCCTAGAGATTGCGCCACCTCCTACTCAACCAGATAGATTGACTGGCGATCGCCCCTCTCCTCATAGAACAGCTCAATCCCCTACCATTGCTCAAATGGAAGCAACAGTCCGCCAGCGCATCAATGCTATCCGCCAAGAAAATAACCTAAATCAACTGCAACCCAACGAGAAACTAGCGCAGGTTGCTCGGGACTACAGCAAGCTAATGGCCGAAAAGAACTTCTTCAGTCATACCAGTCCTAAAGGGGATGGGCCAGCTCAAAGGGTGGAATTAGCAGGGATTTCTTACTCACTGGTTGGTGAAAATCTCTTTACCAGTACCAATGCTCCCGATCCCGTGCCTTTAGCCGTCAAGGGATGGATGGATAGTGCAGGACATCGCGAGAATATCCTCCGCCCCCGCTTCACTCAAACTGGGGTAGGGATTTGGCGCGAGGACAACACTTATTATGTAACCCAGTTATTCCTGCGTCCGGGGTAACCCCAGTCTAGAGAAGTAAACCCCAATTGTTTTATCCTAAACATTTGCAAGCTTCCCTCATCCCTCATCCCCAAAATAAGGAGGCAAATTTGTGAGTCTAGGGAAATTAATCGGCTTTCTCGCCTTTGCAATTTCTCTTTATATTCTCTGGCAACTGCGGCAAGTCCTTTTGCTGATTTTTGCAGCGGTGGTTTTTGCAATTGCCTTAAACCGAGTTGTGCGATCGCTTCAGCAACGAGGAATCAAGCGTGGTATTGCCATTGTACTAACTGTTATTAGTTTACTGACCATTTTAGTTATCTTGTCCGCGCTGATTGGGCCGTCTTTTGCGGGGCAATTGGAGCAATTAATTAACCTAGTGCCAGCCCTGTTAGACAGACTACGCAATTGGTTAAATTCCCTACAAACCTGGATTCCAGAGCAAGTATTCAATATCCGTAACCTAGGTAATCTGATTCCCAGACTTCAACCTTTGATAACTCAGATATTGGGCAATGCTTATAACTGGTTCTCTGATTTGTTGGCTATTTTCCTTAACCTGCTGCTGGTTATCGTGCTAACGATCATGCTATTGGCTAGTCCCACGCCATATCGACGAGGCTTGATTCTGCTATTCCCAGCCTTTTATCGCCGACGTGCTGTTGAGATTATAGATGAGTGTGAAAGGACTATTGTAGCTTGGATGAGCGCCACTCTGATTAATATGGCAGCCATTGCTACCGTGAGCTTTATTGGTCTGTCTGTGTTAGGAGTGCGATTAGCATTAGCTAATGCCCTCTTGGCAGGCTTATTGGAGTTTATCCCGAATGTCGGACCAGTTTTGAGCGTGATACCCCCCATGGCAGTTGCGGTATTGGATGCTCCTTGGAAAGCCATTGCTGTACTAGTATTGTACCTCTTAATTCAGCAATTTGAGGCTTATTTGCTCGTACCGTTCGTGATGAGGCAGCAAGTTTCTTTATTACCAGCTGTTACTTTGTTATCTGTGGTAATTTTTGGCAATTTTTTTGGATTTTTGGGTGTATTCCTTTCCGTGCCGCTAGTGATTGTTTCTAAAATTTGGTTACAGGAAGTCTTGATCAAAGACATCCTCAACAATTGGCACAAAGATGAAAAAAATAATTCTCGCCAAGATTCAATTAAAGAAAAAGACGAGCAAGGGAGCGGGGAAGCAGAAACAACAATCTTGCCCAGTAGTTTGTCATAAGATTATTTCATATCATTAATCCCTCATCCCTCATCCCTAAAAATTGCGATCGCTGCGACTGAGTCTGCTGAAGTCTTTTTTCTAAGCCTTGCCAGTTTTCCTGTTCAACCAATTCCATCAATTGGTCTAGACTTTGACGATACGATAGGAGCGATCGCCTTAAAAACTCCCGATTATACCGCGCCATCATCACGCCTAACTCAGGATTACCGCCTCCTACCCGGCTGGTATCGCGAAAACCAGAACTGGCGAACTGCTGGACTAAATCTAGAACCTCTGGGTCAGTTTCAGTCATACAGGCATCGATTAAACTGGCACTAACCATTACAGGTAAGTGAGAAATCCAGGCTACAGCTTGGTCGTGTTCTTGAGGATGGCAGAAATAAACCTTGGCGGCGAGCGATCGCACAATCTGTTCCACAGTTTTCACAGAGGCTGGCGGTGTAGTATCAACGGGTGTCAAGACGTAGGGGTTCCCTGCAAATAACCCCGATACCGCTGCTTCGATGCCGCTATACTCGTTACCTGCCATGGGATGTCCACCCACAAAGTTGTGCCACAGGGGAGCAACTGCGTCGATGACTACTGCTTTCACAGAACCGACATCGGTAATGATAGCCTCTGGGGAGAGATGGGGGATGAGCTGTTGTACGGTGGGTGCGATCGCTGCCACTGGGGTACAAATAAAGACAACATCTGCTGCGGCCAAAAGCGTTAGATTGATACTGGCCTCATCGACAACACCGCGTTCTCTAGCTAGCTGACAAGTTAGCTCTTGGCGAGAAACACCCAATATTTGATGGCCTAATCTTCTCAAATCTAATCCCAGTGAGCCGCCAATTAGCCCTAACCCGACAATCCCAATATTCATAGGCTTTTTTGGTAATAGGTAAT
>DNXU01000124.1:42520-44052 GCA_003505715.1 Cyanobacteria bacterium UBA8803
ATCACCAATCACCAATTACCAGATAACTCTTACTTAGATATGGCAGTAATTGAGCTTTGGTCGTGGGCAGATTCTTCTTCCTCTGCCTCAGCCTGTACCCGCTGTAATCTAACTCCCAGCTGCCTTAATTTGGCCTCTAGATTCTCATAACCTCGGTCTAAATGATGCAGTCCCTGAATCGTAGTTTTGCCATCTGCTGCCAGTGCTGCTAGCACCAGTGCAGCTGATGCACGCAAATCTGTAGCTAGTACAGGTGCCCCGGATAGCATTGGCACACCTCGAATAATGGCATTATTCCCTTTTATGCGAATATCTGCACCCATGCGATTGAGTTCGGGAACGTGACCCAGCCGATTTTCAAACACTGTTTCGGTGATCACGCTGTCCCCTTCTGCTAGAGTCAGTAAAGCCATGAACGGCGCTTGCATATCCGTGGGGAATCCTGGATAAGGCAAGGTTTCAATATCCGTGGCTCGGATGCTGTCAGGAACAATCCGCAGGCAGTTAGGGGTTTCGGCAATTACTTTAGCACCAATGTCTCTGAGTTTGGCAATAACAGCAGTGAGATGATCTGGCACCACTGGTGAAAGGGTAATTTCAGAGTGAGTAATTGCTCCAGCCACTAAGAAAGTCCCAGACTCAATTCGATCAGGAATGATTGAGTAGTCTACCGAGTGCAAGCTAGGAACGCCTGAAATAAAGATGGTGTTTGTACCAGCACCTCGAATCTTGGCTCCCATCGCTCGGCAAAAATTTGCCAAATCAGTTACTTCTGGCTCTTGGGCAGCATTTTCAATCGTTGTTTCTCCTTCTGCTAGCGTCGCTGCCATCATTAGGGTTTCTGTAGCACCGACACTCGGGTAGTCCAGATAAATTTTTGCCCCCTTTAACTTCTGCCGTCCCGTCCCGCTCACGTAGGCATGAACCATGCCATGTTCAATATGAACCTCGGCTCCCATCGCTTGTAGGCCCCGAACGTGCAGATCTACAGGTCTAGCGCCAATAGCACAGCCACCGGGCAAGGGCACCCGTGCCGATCCCAACCGTGCGAGCAACGGGCCAATAGCAAAAAAACTAGCTCTTAGCTGGCTGACTAAATCGTAAGGTGCTGTTGACTGTCCGAGGTGGCACGCATTAATTTCCAAGGTGTCGCCTTGTCGTTCTACTTTCACACCCAACGCTGAGAGAATTTGCCCCATCCTCGTGATATCTACCAGAGAAGGCACATTGCGCAGTCGGCAATCTGCGGGACAAAGTAAAGACCCTGCCATAATTGCCAACGCAGAGTTTTTAGCTCCGCTAATCTTGACATGTCCTTTGAGAGAAGCTCTGCCCCAAATCTCTAGTACTGACAGATCTCCTGAGGGCAGAGAGTAGGTATCTTTTAAGCTTAGAGAGTGATTGATAGGTCTATCCTCCAGAATCAGCGGAATTTTAGCATGTTTAAAAATTTCGTTCTGATTCTACCTGAAACCGGGAAAATGTCTATGAGGGAGTGAGGAGGTGAGGGGGTGAGGAGGTGAGGGGGTGAG
>DNXU01000431.1 GCA_003505715.1 Cyanobacteria bacterium UBA8803
CTCACCCCCTCACCCCCTCACCCCCTCACTCCCTATAGCAAAAGACCAGCTTTTGTCCAGCTGGTCGCAAGATATTTGTAATTCTGTTGTCGTTCTCAATTGAGGAAACCTAGGCTGCGCGTTCCCAAGCGGGCAGCGTTAAGATCTCTTTATAATTTTTATTGTAACAGACACTACGAATTTTTTGTAATCAAAATTTACATGTTAAGGGAATACAACTACCGTCGGATAGTTGCGGCCTTCCTGCGGACGCCCCCAAAGAATCTGTTCTTGCTTGTAAATGGCCATACCTGGTTTAGCACCCTTGGGTTTGTAGACGTGCTTGGGTTTGGTATAAACAATCGGGACTTGGTCGCTTTGACGCCCTTGGCTGTAGTAAGCCGCTAGGTTGGCAGCAAATTGTAAATCCACTTCATCAGGTACAGTTCCGGGTTCTAAGCGGAGTAGGACGTGGCTGCCAGCAATTTCCTGGCTGTGAAACCAGAGGTCATAATCTCCCGCAGTACGGAATGTGAGTCGGTCGTTCTGGCGATTGTTACGTCCAATTAACACATCAAACCCGCTAGGGGTGCGATATCGATAGGGTTGAGAAACCTCAGGGATGCGACTTCGTTGTTCTGGGGCATCTAGATATCCTTGTTGAATGAGTTCTTCCCGGATTTCTGCTAAGGTCTGCAAGTCTTCTGAAGTGTTATAGGTTTCTTGTATCCTTAAGGCTGCCTCAACCTGCTCTAAATACTGTATCTCCTCTTGCACGTCTTGGAGTAATGGTTCTACTGCTTGGCGGGCGCGTTTGAGTTTCTGGTGACGCTTGTAGAGAGCTTGAGCATTTTGCACGGCATTCTTCTCTGGATTTAAGGGAATCGTGACGGGTTTGTTAGTCTCAAATTCCGGCAAGGTAATGCTTTTCATCCCCGGTTGCCAATCTTGGAGGTAAGCCATTAACAAGTCGGCTTGTTGGCGATACTCATCCGCCTCGTCAGATTCTTGCAAGCGCTGTTCAAAGCTAGAGGCTTTCTGACGCAATTTTGCCAAGCTATTGCCGAGTTTCTGGGTAAGTTGGTTGTGCAACTGGGCAAATTCTTGCTGGTTGAGTTGGTCGGTGTAGTAGGAGTTGAGTAAGGTTTGGACATTCTTGGCTGGCTGGAATAGGGGGAGGGGAAAGGGGGAATTAACCCAGCTGACAACAGTGTATCCTTCTTCAGTCCAGCCCGGTTGAAATTCAGATTTATCCAAAGCTTGCAGCCATTCTTGCCAGCAGTGAAACAGTTGTTGCCAGTCTGATAGTGCCAGACTCTCGGTAGATTGGTTGGGGTCTAGACCTGCGGCTTGGATCATAGAATGTACTAGAGCCGGACTCAAACCCCGATAACTTTTGAGTAACTGCCGTTGCAGCTTGCCAGGAACCAAGCTAATGCGCTCTTGCCAACGCTCTTGGAGTTCGCTTAAGTTGGGGATAGTACCCATGAGGGCGGGGGGTAGTTCGTAAGGTTGACCCGTTTGAATAGGGCGGACGCTAGATTGCTGGCTACTGACTTGATGAGCTGCCGTTACGATTAAATGGTTAGCATCGGTCAGGATAACATTACTGTATTTGCCCATAATTTCTACATACAGGTGCCAACTGGCTGGATCGGTTGGACGTTGAGCAAATTGCAGGTCTAATACTCGTTCCCAAGGTGCGATCGCTTCTATCGCAACCAGAGCCAAACCGTTGAGCTGGTGCCGCAGTTGATCGCTAAAGGTAAAGGTATCTGGTATTCGAGGCGGTGGATCTCCCATGCCGATCCGAGCCGCTTGGGGATGCCAGGAAATCGTCAGCCAACCCCGTCCTTTGAGGGTACGCAAACCCAGCGCAATGGTGTGGCGATCGCGCTGATAAACCTGTTCGAGCCGTCCCGGCACCCAGTCGGTACGCAGCTCGCCACAAGCGGCAGTTAGGGTAGTAAAGTCAACTAGTTGCATGTTTGAAAATTGGGGGAGGGATGAGGGATGAGTTTTAGGATTTACTGAGCAACTGGGATTGATGGTAAGTAAGGGCAATGTTTTGGAGTTTAAAACCTAAAATCAGGTTTTTTTGTGCAATTTAGCCTTGTAAGGCTAAATTTTTGTAGATAACATTGAGGTAATCTCTCTTAACTGCTCTTCACACGGCTTTTGCCGTTAGATGCTCATGGACATTCAGCTAATCAATATCGGTTTTGGTAATATCGTATCGGCCAACCGAGTCATTGCGATTGTCTCTCCAGAGTCTGCTCCGATCAAGCGGATCATTACGGATGCCCGCGATCGCGGACAGCTGATCGACGCTACCTACGGACGCCGGACTAGAGCCGTGATTGTAACAGATTCGAGTCACGTCATTCTCTCGGCAATTCAGCCGGAAACAGTTGCTCATCGCTTCGCGATTAGTAGAGATGACAGTAACAGTAATAATTAACTCCTCCTTTGACTTCCCATGCAAGCAGGCAGACTGATTGTATTGACAGGCCCAAGTGGTGTAGGCAAGGGCACTTTGCTGCAATTGCTACTACAACGACACCCCGAACTGTATCTTTCTATCTCAGCTACCACTCGCTCACCTCGTCCTGGGGAAGTTGATGGTCAACATTATTATTTTGTCAGCCGCGCTCGGTTTGAAGCGATGGTGGCAGGAGGTGAGTTGCTGGAGTGGGCGGAGTATGCGGGTAATTACTATGGAACGCCTCGTGCTGCTGTAGAGGAGAAGATTCGACTCGGTCAGTCTGTGATTTTAGAAATTGAAGTGGTTGGTGCGAGGCAAATCCACCAAACCTTCCCCAGTGCCTTGCGTATTTTCATTTTACCCCCCAATCTAGCTGAACTAGAGCAGCGCATTCGCGATCGCGGTCAGGATAGTGAAGAGGCGATCGCCCGACGCTTGGATCGGGCTAAGGCGGAAATAGATGCTGCTGATGAATTCGATCTGCAAATCGTTAATGATAACTTGAAAGATGCTCTTAAGAAGATTGAAGTGGCGATTTGTGCTGCCAACCCTAATATCCAATTCGGTTAATCACTGGCACTATTGGTAGTATCCCGTTTCTAGAGACGTTTCAGGGGAACGTCTCCAGGACTTACGCAACTACCCTTCGGCTATGCCCTGTTCCCCTCAAAATAAATATTTTCTACCGCAAGTTTGACCCAGAAAGCTTAGAGGCTTTGTACCCTTGGTGATGGAAGATTAGGGATTTATCATGGAGATTCAGACGCCAGATTGGGTGAAGCACGCCGTATTTTATCAGATCTTTCCGGATCGCTTTGCCAGAAGTAAACAACCTCGCAAGCGGCTGTTGCAGAATGCTACTTGGGAAGCCTGGGATGATATGCCAACCCTCCAAGGTTACAAGGGTGGTGATTTGTGGGGGGTGCGAGAACAGCTGGATTACTTGCAGGATTTGGGCATTAACGCAATTTACTTTACTCCTATCTTTCAATCCGCTAGCAATCATCGCTATCACACTCACGATTATTACCAGGTCGATCCGATGCTGGGCGGAAATCCGGCGTTTAAGGAACTGGTTGATGCGGCTCATCAACGTAATATGAAGATCGTCTTGGATGGCGTGTTTAACCATGCCAGTCGCGGCTTTTTCTTCTTCCACGATATCTTGGAAAATGGCCCCCATTCCCCTTGGGTACAATGGTTTAAAATTGAAGACTGGCCGTTATCTCCTTATAATGGTGAATTTCCGGCTAACTATGAGGGATGGGCAGGAAATCGGGCACTGCCAGTGTTTAACCATGAGCATCCCGAAGTGCGGGAGTACATCATGGAGATTGCCGAATACTGGATTAAATTCGGTATCGATGGCTGGCGCTTAGACGTGCCGTTTGAGATTAAAGTGCCTGGGTTTTGGGAAGAGTTTCGCGATCGCGTCAAAGCTATCAATCCAGAGGCTTATATTGTAGGAGAAGTTTGGGTTGATGCGCGGCAGTGGCTGGATGGCAGCCAATTCGATGGGGTGATGAACTATCTGTTTGCTGGGCCAACTATTGCCTTTACTGCGGGCGATCGCGTAGATATCGAGCAAGTGCAAGATCGTTCCTACCATCCCTACCCTCCTCTATTTGCTCCGGAGTATGGCGAAAAAATTCAGCAACTGTTGGAACTCTACCCCTGGGAGATCCAACTTACTCAACTGAATTTATTAGCCAGCCACGATACGGCGCGGCTGATTTCCATTGCTGGGGGCGATCGCGCTAGTGTGGAGTTGGCAACTTTGTTACTGTTGACCTATCCCGGTGCTCCTAGTATTTACTATGGTGATGAAGTAGGTTTACCTGGTCGTCTAGATCCAGACTCTCGGCGCGGCTTTCCTCTTGAGGCTCATTGGGAACGGGAGGTTCTAGAGTACCACCGTCAACTTATTGCCTTGCGCCACGCTCACCCAGTTTTGCGCACGGGCAGTTATAAAATTCTGTTTGCTGAAGGCACTGTTTACGTTTTTGCTCGGATTTTAGCAGCACAGGAAGTAATTGTGGCGGTCAACGTTGGGACTGAACCGACCAACGTGAGTTTTGAGGTAGTTGATTTGCAGTCTCAACCCAGCCAGCTGTTGTATGGCGATGCCGAGACAGTATGGAACGCATCAGGAGAGTCTAGCTCTTTAGATTTAAAACTACCACCACGTTCTGGCTGCATCTTAGGCTAACCCCACCCTTGTAATAAGACGTTCCAGCGGAACGTCTTACAAGGCTTTTATAGATTATGTAGTGGTAATTTAGAATTAACCGTTGAGCGAGTTTTTGAATGGCTTTTGATAGGGAATTAATAAAGGATCTTTAAGCGATGTATGCACTTGTTTCGCCTGAAAAAACGCAATTGCCTGCTGGTTCAGTAGTGCGATTACCTGCGACCTGGCAGGAGTACCAACGCCTCTGCGAACAGCGCGGCGATGGGTCAATTCCTCGCATCAAGTATCGTAATGGAGAAGTCTTGCTCATGTCACCATTGCCCGTACATGGACGAGATGCTCATCTCATCGCCAATGTTGTCATAACCCTTTTGGATCATGATGGACGGGAATACGATGCCTTTACTCCCGTGACTATGACCTTACCCGAAGAAAGCGGGATTGAGCCAGACTATTGTTTTTACATTGACAATTGGCAAGCAGTTTCTGGCAAGAAACGAATTGATTGGAGAACCGATCCACCACCGGATTTGGTCATAGAAATTGATGTAACCAGTTATTCCGATATTGAGGATTATCTACCTTATCGAATTCCCGAAATATGGTTATTTAAGAAACAGAACTTATTGATTTATCAGTTGCAGGGAATAGAATATCAACTCCAGGCGCAAAGCCGTTATTTCCCAAATATTCCGCTGCCAGAGACGATCGCCCGTTGCCTGCAAATTGCTTACGATCGCAACACCAGCGCTGCTATCCGCGATCTCAGAAAACAGTTAAGTATTGGCTAAGTCTTATCGTGGTTAGTCTGTAGGGGCGAGTCGCTATTTTAATATAGTAGCGTACACAGCAAGATTCCTTGACTCGCCCTGATTGGTCACTTGCTTCTTGATTTATCTGCTTCTAGCCTGTTTAACCATCGCAATCAAAGTCTGGTGAGCATCCTCAGCATCTTTGAGAACATGGTCGAACTCAATGCGTAGAGGTACAGATGTACCATTGAGTTGAGCCATTAAATTCATGCCTTGGGCATCAATGGAGACCATTTGTGCTGCCTCGGTATCGGGAGAATTGCCGAAGGTTTTGGCGTAGAGGGCGACAGCATCGGCGTGATCGTCGTTCATATGCTTGCAGATGCGATCGCTCACTTCAGTAGAAAACTGTTCAGACATAACTCCTGCGTGTAAAATCTTCCTACAGTTTATCCTAATAACTGCTTGTGGGCTTGCCTAGATAACCACCACTCTAGTCATAGATCACAGTAAGACCAGGCAACTTTACTCTCCCAACCAACAACCACAACCCACAACTAACAACTACAACCAACAACCACAACCACAACCAACAACCAACAACTAACAACCATCCCCTACGCTACACCCCTTACTTGAGTTGATACTCCCCTAATTTCATAAAGATCGAGTGCCTGCTGTTTGCCACGAGGCGTTATCCGATCAACCCATCGGCTTTCAAAAAACTGGGTTTCTAGCTGAGTCATAGTCACTCTAGTTGAGATATGCTCGATTGTCGTGTTACTCGCAAGGATATTACACTTATAGCTCTTAGTTAATTCTTCCAGTCGTGCTGCTGTGTTGACTACATCACCAATCACGGTAGAGTCCATGCGCTGATCTGAGCCAACCGTACCAATTAAACCTAATCCTGTATGAATACCAATACCAATGTTAATGGGTGACTTAAGATTGTATGCTCCGCGATCGCCATTAAATTGGTTGAGTCTGTCTTGCATGAGCAAAGCCGCAGTGAGCGCATCAGCAGCGTGGTGTTCCGGTCGGTCAAATACGGCTAACAGAGCATCTCCTAAGAATTTATCCACAAAACCGTGACATGCAGCAACTGCCTGACTCATGTGCGTAAAAAACGCATTGAGCCATTTAAAGGTTTCCATGGTAGATTGGGATTCTGCAATTGTGGTAAATCCCCGGATATCGCAAAATAATACTGTAATTTCTTCTTCCCTGGCGTTGCCCAGCTGAATGGATTCTACCCCTTGGGGGGCAATCCGATCTAAATATTGTTCCGGTACGAACAGGCGAAACTTTTCTGAGATATAGTCATTCACTTCCCAAGCTGCGATTACTTGCTGCCGAGATTGCTGTGATCGCAGTTTGGCCAAGCGCAATATGCTCGCAATTTTTGTCAGCAGTAGTTGGCTATTAATTGGTTTGGTAAGGTAGTCATCTCCCATCATTTCCAGTCCGCGCAAGCGGGACTCATCATCATCTAAAGCCGACAGAAAAATCACTGGTACGGTTTGTAGCTTGGGATCTTGGCGCAAGCGATCGCAAACTTCAAAGCCGTCCATATCCGGCATCATGACATCTAATAAAATCAAGTCTGGGATCGACTGAGCAGCAATTGCTAATGCTTCGGAACCTGAGGCAGCGGTGAGTAACAGGTAATCTTCACTGAGCAAAAGCTCTTCTAGCAGAAATAAATTTGTCGAATCATCATCGACTAGCAAAATTCTAGGTTTAGAGTTTATCATAGTACTTGTGAAAAAATCTTATCCTATTGTTAGTAACATTTGTAGCTATTTTCTGGGGAATGCAACAGATCGAGTTTTTTGAGGGAATTTGCCTAGCTCTTAGCGATGCCAAATTCTCCAGGTCAGTAGGCTAACCGTAGGTAATATCCCCTATTAATCAAAGCGACATAGCAAGCAGGAACCAGCTATTTCCCTGCTTTCGCTACTGAGATTATGCCTATAGATACTCCCTGAACTACTTTCGTTGAGCTGTTGTTTTTTTTGACGACAGTAAGAAAAAGTGAGTTTTAATGAGCTGGCTGGTGTTGCCCTGAAAAATAAACATTTCTTAACATAATTGAAGCACATAATCCTACTGATGGCAATCTAACGCGAGGTGAATACCCACAGGGTTTGGCTTACAGCTACAGGGATACTTTTATTTGTCAATCGGTATATTTACAGATTCTGGGGAGCGTTCTCCCTGGTTTGGTAATCTCGGTAAGATTACGGTAAAGGTGGTTCCTTCGCCGACTGTACTCTCTACAAAAATTTCGCCGCCGTGCAATTGGACACATTCTTTCACAATCACTAATCCCAGTCCAACACCAGGAGTAATGCCGATGTTGCTACCTCGGAAGAATGCTTGGAATAACTGCGGTTGGTCGGTCGGAGGAATACCAATACCTTGGTCAGAGAGGCGAAATAGAATTTTACTTTGGGCAGAGGTAAGTTCCAACTCGATTAACCCGCCATTAGGGGAGTACTTGATCGCGTTAGAGAGCAAGTTGTTAAGGATTAACCGTAAGAGGTTCTCGTCTAAAACGGTGCGATCGCAACTCTCTGGACATGCCAAGACGATAGAATGCTTATCCGTAACTTTAGAACGAAACTCTTCTACGATTTGGCGGGTGATTTTCTCAACATCCAAAGGTGTGGGATGAAAGGCTAGAGTTCTAGCTTCCGCTTGCTCGATGAAGATCATATCGTTAACCAGTTGAGTCAGATGTTGAACCGACTCTTGAACTCGTTGGAAATGTTTGAGCTTTTTCTCCTCCGTCCACCGCGAACCGTAATGCTGAAGCATTTGCATGGAGGACAAAATAGTAGTGAGGGGGGTGCGGTACTCGTGGGAGATAGTTGCCACAATGCGAGATTTTAATTCGTTGAGTTCTCGCTCTTGAGCCAAAGCTAATCGTAGTTCGTTTTCTAGGTGCTGGCGTTGCGCAATTTCTGCCTTGAGCTGTTTATTAGTCTGTCTTAATTGAGCGGTACTCTCTGCCACTCTGGTCTCAAGTTCTTCATTAGTTCTTTCCAAAATAGCTTTAATGCGTCGCTGCTCGGTCACATCATGAAAGACCAACACCGCTCCTAGGATGTTACCAGTATCATTTTTAATGGGAGCCGCCGTGTTATCAATGGGGATTTCCCGGCCATCCTTGGTAATGAGAAGGGTTTGGTTTTCTAACGGCACACTCATGCCTTTTTGCAGCACCAGTGCTACCGGATTCTCAATCGCTTCTCTCGCGTTCTCGTGGATGGTGTGGAAAACGTCGCTTAAATCGTGACCGAGAACTTCTGCCTGTTGGCAACCGAGGAGCGCTTCAGCCACCGGATTCATAAATGTGATTAACTGTTGGGGGTCAGTGGCAATTACCGCATCACCAATACTTTTGAGCGTCGTTGCCAGCCATTGCTCTCTCTGTTGCAACTGCTGCTCCATCTGATGCTTGTAGATTGCCACTTCAATTGTCGTACACAACTCTCTCGATTCAAAAGGCTTGAGCAAATAACCGTAGGGTTGTGTCAGCTTGGCACGGTCAATCGTGTCGTCATTGTTGTAGGCTGTCAAATAAACGACAGGTAGCTGGAAAAGGTAGCGGATTTGATTGGCAGCTTCAATTCCATCCACAGATCCTTTAAGTTGGATGTCCATGAGGACTAAGTCTGGAGGGTTTTGTGCTATACTTTCCAGAGCCGCGTCGGCTGACCCAACGTTTGCTGTTACACTGTACCCCAGTGCTTCCAACCTAGTTTGAATGCTTAGGGCAACAATCCTCTCATCTTCAACAATTAAAATTTTTGCTCTTGCCATTGTTAGCGATCGTATTTGTTGGTGTACCTCCCTCACCGACTTAATCTGAATAGAATTAACCATTGATTTGGGAAAAACGAATTCTAAATTCCGTGCCACAGCTACGGTCTAGTTCTATTGTTCCCTCAACTTGCTCTGTTAAAACATTCACCAGCTGTAGCCCTAAGGATTTGGTGTTCCTGAAGTCTAAATTACTGGGAATCCCTATCCCATTATCACTAACGGTCAGGGTATAGCGGTTATCGGTTTCAGCATGAAGGGCGATCTGGATTTTGCCACCTGTGTAATTGGGAAAGGCATATTTTAAAGCATTAGAAACCAATTCGCCTACCATTAACCCGCAAGGAATCGCAGTATTTATATTTAGGTTAACATTATCGATGTTTAACTCTATAGCGAGATTAGAAGCTTGCAAGGCGTAGGCTTGGCACAAGTAGCTGGTCAAATTTTCAATGTACTCCGCGAAATTGATGCAGGCAAAATCCCGGGATTGATAAAGTTTCTCATGAACGAGTGCCATGGATTTAACCCGGTTTTGGCTTTCTCGGAACAACTCCAAGGTCGTTGGGTCTTCAATGTGGTGAGATTGCAAGTCTAGAAGGCTGGAAATCACCTGCAAGTTATTTTTAACCCGATGGTGGATTTCCTGGAGCAAGACTTCTTTTTCCCGGAGAGAGGCTTGAATTTGCATCTCAGCCTGTTTGCGGTTGGTAATATCTAAGTTAATTCCGATCATCCGTACTGGCTTACCCATGGCTTCGGACAAAACCTGACCTTTGCTTTCCATCCAATGGATGCTGCCATCAGGCCAAACAATGCGGAATTCAATGGCACCGTACTTGCCCTTCTCCAGAAAGAGTTGGGTACTTTGGTGGACGCGATCGCGATCTTCTGGATAAATCATGGCGAGCATAGTTTCGTAGTGCCCATCAAAAGTATTGGGAGCCAAACCAAAGAGTCGTTCCAAGCTATTCGACCAAGCGATTTTTCCCGTTTCAATCGTCCAGTCCCAGATTCCCATACGAGCAGCATCAAGAGCTAGATTCAATTGAGTTTGGCTATTGCGCAGTTGTTCCTCTGTGAGTTTGCGCTCGGTGATATCCGTACTCACACCCAGGACTTGAATAACTTGACCCTCACGAGAAATGAGGGGTGTTTTAATGGTTTGATACCAGCGCATCTCCCCAGTGGGAGTGCGAGATGCTTCTTCGGCAATAAATTGTGGCTGTAAGGTAGTAAGGACTTCCCGGTCTTCAGCGATGAATCGCTCGATATCATCAGGATTATCATGCAAGTCAGCTGTTGTCTTACCAAGTAACTCGTCCACTCTCATCCCGCACCGCTGGGCAAAGACTTGATTGGCAAGTACATACTTGTCCTCTCGATCTTTGACATAAATCATATTCGGATTGGTATCAATAATATTTTGCAGAAATTCCTTTTGAGCTTCGAGATCTTCTTGAGCTTGCTTGCGCTCGGTGATATCAGTACAAACGCCGAGAATTTGACAAAGTTGACCATCACGATCGAAAATCGGCTTCTTAATCGTTTGATACCAACGTACTTCCCCAGTTAGATTGCAGCAATCCTCCTCAGGAATGAACTGCGGCTCTAAGGTTTCCTTCACGTACCGATCTTGAGCGATAAATCGCTCGACCTCACCTGAATGGGGATGCAATTGGGCAGTTGTTTTGCCAATCGCGTCTTCAGGCGTTATCCCATAAAAATCGGTAAAGGCTTGATTGACTAGCACTAACTTGCTGTCTAGATCTTTGACAAAAATCAGGTTGGGATTGGTATCGAGAACAGTTTGAAGTAAATCCCTTTGAGCTTGCAGTGTCTCCTGAGCCAGCTTGCGTTCCGTGATATCAATGCCTACAGCTACGATTTGAGTTCCTTGTTGGCATTTCTGAACGGCAATTAGGTAATTGCGAGGTAAGCCCTTAACTGGTATCTCAATAACTTTTTCTGCGGTTTGGTTGCAGCTGGTGAGAAACTGCTCGATAAATTCGACGAACTGAGGGCTGTTTTGGAGAAAGCCCACTTCTTGACCAATAAAAGCATCTGAGGGCAAGTTGAAGATATCGGCCAAATGTTGATTAACACCCAGGTATAGTCCCTCGGAACTAATCCAGGAAACACAACCTGGCACGGTATCTAGGACTGCTCGGAGTTGCTCTTGAGCTTGCAGGAGTTCGGCAGTGCGTTCGGCGATCCCTTTTTCTAGGCGATCGCGAACAACTTGTAGTTCTAACTCGGCTTGTTTGCGATCGGTAATATCTTCTGAAAGGGTAGCGAGTAAGCATCCGGAGTCGGAAAGCCAGGGAGAACTCTTCCCATTCCCCATTCCTCTTCGGCTATGCTCAGGGTAAACCCATTCCCCATTCCCCCCTTCCCCAAAATTGGGGATGAGGAAAGAGCGCGATCGCACCCAACGAATTGACCCATCCGGTCGCACAATCCTATACTCCAGGTCAGACTCCCAGGGGAACTTTTGAGTAAAGGCGGTCATAACCTTTCCCCTGTCTTCAGGAGCGATAGAGTCTAAAATTATTTCTAGATAGCCGTCCGGATAACCGTACAGACTCTCCAGGGTACAACCCCAGATCGTCTCAAAAGCTGGAGTGACATAAAGTAACTGCTGGTAATCAGTCGAGGTTAGCCAGAGAGCCTCTTGCATGGATTCTGTCATCTGACCAAATCCTTAGTTTTAACAAGATAAGACAACACTAGAGACAACCTGTGGGGTTATCTCTACTCCATCTCACATCTTCTCAAGACTAATCACAAGCGAGGTATCACTGACTTTTTAGGGAATGGGGAGTGGGGAATTGGGAATTGGGAATTGGGAATGGGTTTACCCTGAGCGTAGCCGAAGGGGAGTGGGGGATGGGGTAGAGTTTTGAATGGGGTGGGGTGTTGGTTAATTTCCCTACACCCTACACCCTTCTAAATTAACCCTTCGCAGCCATTGACAGGATCAGGTCGATCATGCGCATTGAGTAGCCCCACTCATTGTCGTACCAAGCGACAACTTTAAAGAAATTGGAGTTTAACTCAATGCCAGCACCTGCATCGAAAATGCTGGAGTGGGAGTCGCCGATGAAGTCGCTAGATACAACATCGTCTTCGGTGTAACCCAAAATTCCTTTGAGTTCTCCTGTTGCTGCCGTCTTCATGGCTTCACAGATTTCTTTGTAGCTGGTTGCCTTTTCAGTGCGGAAAGTTAAATCGACTGCTGATACATCGGCAGTTGGTACGCGGAAGGCCATCCCAGTTAGCTTACCTTTGAGTGCGGGTAACACCAAAGTTACGGCTTTCGCGGCTCCGGTGGAAGCTGGGATGATGTTTTGAGGAGCGCCACGTCCACCCCGTAAGTCTTTCTTACTCGGTCCGTCTACCGTTGGCTGCGTAGCTGTCATGGCGTGAACCGTAGTCATCAGACCTTCTGCCATGCCAAAGTTTTCGTGAATTACTTTAGCGATGGGAGCCAAACAGTTAGTGGTGCAGCTGGCGTTGGAAACGATGGTGTGTTTGTCGGGATCGTAGGTATCGTGGTTGACACCTACTAATAGGGTGGGTACTTTTTCAGGGTCTTTTTCTTTAGTGGGAGCGGAGATGACTACCCGTTTAGCTCCTGCTTTCAGGTGCTTGGATGCTCCTTCATAATCGGTAAATAGACCTGTGGACTCAACGACATATTCCACGCCGTATTGACTCCAAGGCAGTTCCTCCGGGTTTCTGACGGACACGCAGGGGATGACGCGATCGTCAACTACAATCGCGTCGGGTTTAGCCTCAACTGTGCCCTTGAAACGACCGTGGGTTGAGTCGTACTTTAACAAATAAGCGATGCTCTCTGGCGGTACTAAGTCGTTAATGCAGCAGAACTCTATATTGGGGTTACTGAGTCCAGCGCGGAAAACCAGTCGTCCGATGCGACCAAATCCATTGATGCCTACTTTGACAGGTGCCATGAGATCAAGCTCCTTTTGGTATGTTCTTACAAAGTGTGCTTTAGACAGCGATGGGGCACTGCTCGAAGGGGTATCTCCCCCATATTAGCCAAGGCATTCTCTCGCGGTACTTTCGGCAGGTATCTTACAGGTAATTATGGGCTGTGCTATCCCTTTCTTTAGAAAGCCTTAGCTATTGCCTCATCCCTCATCCTTGTCGAGGAGTAGAATATTTCTGAGGATTCGTTAGTTCAAGTCCGGCAGTTTGCTGAGTCTTTAAAGCAAAGAATATGGATGAAATGTAACAGTTGCTAATGGGGAAATTCGGTCAGTGATTACAATTTGGATGACCGTATCCTTTCTTACCAAAGATATGGTATCATTTTATGATTGCATAGGCTGCAACTATGGAGCGAGAAGCTTTAACTATCCGTATTCCTGCCGATTTGCTTGAGCAAGCAAGGCAGTTTCGAGAGGGCAGTGAGTCTTTTAACGAGATGGTTGTCCAAGCGCTCGCCCGCGAGGTACGACGACGGCGAGCGCTGGCAGCGCATCAGCGTATTGTGGCTCTTAGTGCCGAAGTAGAAGCCAAAACAGGAATTCAATCAAGTTCTGTCGGCTTGATTCATCAGCTTAGAGCTGGTGAGGAACGGCGTGACTAAGTGTATTGACACTAGTGTGTGGATTCCTTATCTGCTACCTGAGGCGCTGCAACCCCAAGCCAGAAACTTGATTGTTCCCTTGCTGACATCGAATGTGCGCTTGATTGCGCCAGCATTTGTATGGACTGAAGTTGGCTCAGTGTTGCGAAAAAAAGTTAGGTTGGGGGCAATTACAGCTTCTCAGGCCGCAGGGTTTTATGATGATTTCTGCCAGATGCCTATTGACTACCTCGATAGCAATGCTATTCGTGCAAAAACATGGGCGATCGCGGAACAGTTCTCCTTAGCCACTCTCTATGATGCGGCTTTTTTGGCAGTTGCTGAGCTAGAATCTGCCGAATTTTGGACAGCAGACCAATCTTTGCTCAATACGCTTACACCATGTCCAGCCTACGTCCAAAAGTTAGAAAGATAATTTTATTTTGGAAATGGAGGATGAGATGGTGGCAAAAAAGCTACTGAGTTACTAGCAGAAAGTGTTTTAAGAATGCGTTTTGAATATATACACAAAAGAAGAAGATGTGGGTATAGACTATCTCAGAATTCATGCTCCTAGATTACTGAATCATTATGACTGCGCTGGACAGAAAGCTAAATATAACCGATTCTCGGTCGGCATGTCGGGATTACCCCCAAATCCGCCAGGGATTCAAATCCCTGGCTCACAGCTAAAGTCCATTAAAATGGACTACAAGTTTTGACACCAAACTCTTTGAATTAATAGTCGGTTTTCAACCGACTTGAGCTGTGAGATCGAGAATTGATTCTCGGTTGGTTAGGCACTTTAATACCTTGATTGCTGGCTTAATTTATATTCTTTATCAGCTTTTGTTTTTCTAACTGAGCTTCTAAAAGTTTAACCCGCTCTGTTAGAACTTGATTCTCACGCTGTAATTCTTCGGAAAGCTTCTGATAAGGTGTAAGATGGACAGTGTATTTGTAGATGGGTGAGTGTTCTGAGCGCAGTAAGTTAGAGCCAAAATGAGGTAAACCCATGAGCCAAGCATTGCAACCGTCGATTACGTTTGACAAGTTTATTGAGTGGCTACCAGAAACCTCTGAATGCCCCTATGAGTTACACCGTGGGGTAATTGTTGAGATGCCAAAACCGAGAGGTAAGCATTCAAAGTTGTCAGGGGATTTAGCTTATAACATAGGTACTGCAATTCGTCAGGCGAACTTGCCCTATTTTATTCCTAAAGAATGCATTATCCGTTCTATAGATGGTAATTCTGGATATGAACCAGATGTAATTGTCTTGGATGAACCTGCCATGATTGATGAACCTGATTGGGAAAATGGCTCTATCATTACCGTGGGTAAATCGATCAAGATCGTTGTGGAAGTTGTTTCCACCAATTGGCGGGATGATTACTTCCCGGGACTGTAGTTATTGCTCCCCAGTTTGATGAAGTTGGCCAATTTTACGAACAGCAAGCCGCCGTAAAAGTTCAGGGAAAGTGGGGCTTTATTAAGCCCGACGGCAAATTTATTATTCAGCCTAGATTTACTCAAGTTTCTCGCTTTTTGGAAGGAAGAGCAGCAGTTTAAAGCGGCTATTTATGGGGCTTTATCAATAGGGATGGCCAATTCATTGTTGAACCCAAATTTACGGGATACACCAATTTTTCTCAGGGATTAGCAGGATTCAGCATTAGCCAAAACAACCAATACAAAACTGGCTTTATCGATCGCAGTGGCCAAGTTGTTATTGAACTACAGGATATCAATGCCGATCTTGCAGGTGTAGGCTTCAGCAATGGACTAGCACCTGTTTGGGTAAGAAGTCCTGGCATTTGGAGATTTATTGATGGCGTCTTGGATGAAAGTGGACGAGGACGGAAATTTTGGGGTTTTATCGACCGGAGTGGGAAGATTACTATTCCCCTAAAATATGATTCTGTTATGAAGTTTTCCGAATGTAGGGCTGCTGTGAAAACTGGTGGCAAGTGGGGATTTATTAATACTTCAGGTAAAATGGTGATTCAGCCCCAATTTGGAGATGGGTTTAGTGATTTTTCTGAAGGACTAGCTAGCGTAAAGATAAATCAAAAAGAAGGCTATATCGACAAAACAGGAAAGTTAGTAATTGAGCCACAGTTTTATAGATCTACAAGATTTTCTGAAGGATTGGCGGCTATTCAGATAGAAGAAGGTGCTAAGTGGGGATTTATTGACCGCAACGGTAAAATTGTTAACCCTTATTTGGAATTGCTGCGGAAGCGCTATTCAAAGTTACCAATTACTGGTGCAAGCTTTGGGTTGGATACGTCTTACACTCCCGGCCAAGGCTTGTCGTTAACAGAGGGTAAGTTCGACTTAGAATTTCTCGGCGGTGGGCTAAAAGCGGAAGGCAAGAGCTTTACTGAACTTAGTTCGTACCCTAGGTTTTTCTCTGGGAGTGAACCATTTGGGTCATCTGTTCAAGAGATGCAGAGTTTTCCCGCCTTACCACCATTGAAAACTGGACCAGGTTTTCAAGTGATGCTATCGGCAGATTTGTACAAGTTATTTCCAGGATTAGTTGATGTGCTATAGTTTGATCGCGAATCTTTTAGGCTGTGTTCGTTTAGCGATCGCTTCTCTGAAAGCATCTAAAATATAAGGAGTGTGAGCAAAAGATTTTGAGTTCACCAAAGACATGATGCCAGTTGGACTTGCAGAGCGTTCCTCATTCGCCACAGCGATCGCCTATGGAAAAGTTTAACTTTGAAGTATTTGCCTTACTACCAAAGTTCGAGCGCTTCTCTATTGTAGGGTGCGTTCCTTTCTTATTGGTTACTACGAACAGTAAGCCTCCCTTTCCTCCTCAACACTTGCATTTAGCTCTCCAAAGTCCTTAGCCGTCAAGCCAAGCCCTGGACTCAAATCATTAAAAAACTTGGCTAGCGACTCGGCTTGGGATTTGCTGACTCCTCTTTGACCATTAATTATCTCCCTGACAAGTTCAAGAGAACCAATAATATCGACTAAAGTAGTTGGTTTGACATCAAACTCGTGCATTAAAGACTCCAATCTAGTCCCAATTGTCGGCTTACTCATCGGATAATGTTGAGCCTCGTAATTCTCAATGATAAGAACCAACAAATCAAAAAGTGTTGTTTCCGCATCCGTCAACTCACTAGACATCATCCCTTCTACAATAGCCAAAAATTGCTGATATTCTGGCTCTGTTTTAATTGGCTTAGGTTGATACTGAATCAATAGGTCAGCATAGTTTTTGGGGCTAGAAGTATGGATCATCTTTCCACCTTTCCTTATCGTATTCAGCATGAGTAAGTATATATTTAATAAAGATTGTCTGGCTGGAGTATCTAATATCCACAATCAAACGATAGTTATTGCCTTTAATGTTGAATACAGTAAAATTACCAACCGATTCTGCCTTGGGATACTTTTGCTGAACATCTAATAAATTAGACCACTGGGATTTAGATGCAAAATGATACCAGTCATTGAGAGCATCTTCAGAATCAGCGTGTTGAACCCAGAATTCCCGCAACTTGACTTTGCTGATGACGTGCATCCCTTCTGTCTGTTTCTCTCATATTTTACATATTCCACCATTTGAAAGCAAAGCCCAAAATCATTTACTCCTGCAAGCTCAATCAATTGTTCGGGATATAATCTTGAGTTTACCGAAGACACGATCGCAGTTTGACTTGCAAAGCGCTTCTCTCAAAGCGTCTAACCTATTGCTTGGAGATCTAGCAGCGAGTAAATTAGGGAATATATCATAGAATTACCACACAAAATAAAGTCTTGTAGGTCAGCTGTGGCATCAGTAGGTTAGACGAGTTGCCGTGACCCACCCTGCACCTTGATAAATACTGAGTTAGGTGGCGATAAAACACCCTGCCAGACCCGACCAGTATCATAATCTCTGAGTTTCCCGATTCCCCTGGCCTTTTCCCCCAATAGAGGCGGCATATGTACGAATCTGCACAAAAGAAAACTTCCTCCTGGACTCCGGCTTCAATTCAGAAAAAGAGTAAGAGCTTCTCCAAACCGGGCAGTTCGGCTGTACAGCCGAAACTGGATACCTGGTCTAACTCCCAGGCAATACCCAGCTACTCTACAGCTCCCCTGGATTTGTTGACGGCAAATATCATGCCCTCTGTAGAAACCCAAGAGGCGGAACCATTAGAAAATGCAACAGTGCAGCGGCAAGCTGAGCCAGGGGGAGTAGCATTGACATTGGTAGCGCCGCCAATAGTATCAACACCTTCAATGCCGACGGTGCAGTCCAAGGAAGTCGGGGTTCAGCGGCAATGTGCAGCATGTGCCTCCGAACAGCAAGAGCACTCAGCAGAAGAGGGGAAAGAGATTGATGAGATGTCGGTAGCGGCAAGTGGGATTCAGACTAAGTTAACCGTAGGAGCACCCGGAGATCCTTACGAGCAAGAAGCTGATAGAGTAGCGGCACAGGTAATGTCGATGTCAGATAGTTCGCCTCAAGTGCAGCGCTTTGAACAAGAGGAAAACCCAGTACAGATGTGGTCATTGGTACAGTCGATTACACCTTTGGTGCAGAGGCAAGAGGATGAATCGGTACAAATGCGATCGCAACTGCAACGGGCATTTGAACCTGGAGGGAATGAAGCATCTCTTGATTTAGAAAGCCGTTTGAATGCCTCTAAGGGTCGAGGTTCTTCTTTAGCACCATCCGTAAGAGCCTTTATGGAACCGCGCTTTGGTGCTGATTTTAGTGCTGTGCGGGTGCATACGGGTGCGGAAGCAGTGCAGATGAACCGGGAGTTGGGTGCACAGGCGTTTACCCATGGCAGTGATGTTTATTTTGGGGCTCTTAAGTCGCCGGGGAATAATGAGTTAACGGCTCATGAGTTGACTCATGTCGTGCAGCAAACAGGTAAAAATCAATCAGCAACTATCCGGACTTCACCAGACACAGAACAGCTCAATGGTGGGGATACAGGAAATGAGAGGCAAGCCTTGCTCAAAAATGCAGCGGATGTCATTGAAAGCGAAGGAGGGAAAGCTAAGTTCTCTTACTTAGCCGCAGATCCTGAGTGGAACTCCAGTTTTATCATGTTCGATGATTTTCCTGTACACAAGCTTTATCGCCATCTCTTCGAGCAATGGTTCGGCTCTACTGATGTTGAAAGTCTTGAAAACACCACGGATTTGTCTGTCCCGCCGGGATGGGTAGCCGAATTCCGTGCCAAAGCACTGAATGTCCAACCCAAAAAACCTGGAGATAACGATTACGACTCGTACCTGGAACAAAAACAGTTGGCCGACCTCGCTATAAAACTGGCTGATAGCGTTGCTGCCGAAACACCGGCTCAAAAAATTCGTAGGCAGTTTGTGCAGGAAGCAGATAAACGGGTAGGAACGACTGTAATGAGTCAGGATAAAATTGATGAGGAAAGAAAGAAGCCCGCAAGCGGTGGACTCACCCCTCAAAACTTTACCACCTGTATTGCATTTTTCAGTCAAGTTGTAGGGCAGGTCACAAACAAATCAGGCATTAACAGCCCTCTGCTTAAAGGTCCCAACGCCTATAAAGAGATTAACCCAGCGGCTAAAGAAAATCTTCCCCCCGGTGCATGGCATGGTTGTTCCCCTGGTACTAAAAGCCGCCCCAAGCCAGGAGATCTGCTGATATTCACCTTCGCCGAGGACGTAAAGAATGATGCGGGGCAACTAAAGTATGGGAAAGGTTGGTTTGCCCATATCTCGATCTTCAGAGCCATTCAGCCAGTTCAAAAACCAATTTCTGATCAAGAAACTTATGGAATGCTCAAGGAATGTGGAGGGGAGAATGGAAATCTTGAAAAATGGATTTCGATTGATGGAGGGGGCACCACAGCTAGCGAAGCTGTTCGTTATTTCTGCCCGGATAATTGCCTGATCAAGGGACGTACTGATAAGAGAACCCTTCATGGTTGGATAGATATTGAGAAAGCGGCGGAGGCTCAATTAGTGAAAGAGCCTGGGCAATGATTTTGGGATCTCTCGCAATGGGTAATTGGTAATTGGT
>DNXU01000058.1:0-2835 GCA_003505715.1 Cyanobacteria bacterium UBA8803
GGTTTTGGGTTTTGGGTTTTGGGGGGTGTTGAGGGTTGATACTTTTAGGGAGACACTTCCTTCTTTGGTAAATTTAATCGCGTTAGACAGGAGGTTGATTAAGATTTGGCGTAACTTGACTTCATCGGTTTGCACGTATTGAGGGACGTTACTAGAGGAGTAGATAACCAGCTGTAGTGCTTTTTCCCTGGCTTTGAGTTGAAACATACTGTCTAGATCGTCAAGCAGGCTAATTAGATCGCAGGGTGTCTGGTTGAGAGTCATGCGTTCTGCCTCGATCTTGGAAAAATCTAGAACTTGGTTAACGAGGGTTAGTAGGTGTTCTCCATTGGAGGTGATGATGCGGAGATTTTCCTGTTGTTGGGGATTTAGGTTGGTAGTGCGACTCATTAATTGGGAGAAGCCAATAATCGCGTTGAGGGGGGTACGCAATTCGTGGCTCATTGAGGCGAGGAAGGTACTTTTGGCTCGATTGGCAGCTTCTGCGGCTGCTTTGGCTTGTTGTAATTCTAATTCTGCTTGTTTGCGATCGCTGATGTCCGTTAAAGTCCCCACATAGCCAATCACTTTTCCCATCTCGTCTCGTTCTACATCAGTTTGGGCTAAGATCCAGCTGATCTTGCCTTCCTGGTTTAAGAGACGGTATTCTGTCTGCCAAGGACTTTGATGAGCGATCGCTTGTTGCCAGGTTTGACTAACTCGCTGGAGATCCTCTGGATGAATATAGGAACTCCATTTCCAGCCCAGCACGTTTTCTAAATTCGCGCCTACGATCTGACAAGCTCGTTCGTTGGCATAAATTGTTTGTCCAGAGGCATCGGCGCGGAAGATCCCGACGGGAGAGAGTGTCGTTAAGAGGCGAAATAGCCTTTCGCTTTGAATTAGTGCCTCCTGTGCCTGCTGACGCTCGGCCATTTCCTGCTTTAATTGGTCGTTGGTTCGGGTTAATTCTGCTGTCCGTTGTGCAACTTCGGTTTCTAATATGCGGTTGTAAGCGGCTAAAAGTTTTTCGGTCTGTTGGCGTTCTGTGATATCCGTAAAAGCGATAAGTGCATATAGAATGTTCCCCTCGTCGTCAAAAATTGGCGTGGCTTTCGCTTCCAGGGGGATAATCTTGCCCTGTTGATGAATTTCCAAATCGTTGAGGGTGACGGTTTTACCCTGGAGGGCTTGCAGAGCAGGCAGTTGCTCTGTAGGATATAGCTGGTTAGTTCCGGCTTTATAGATTTGATAAGTTTCGGCTAATTGTTCCCTGCTGGCTTCTGGTCTGAGACCTTGGCCAAGTATCTGCTTTCCGGCCTGATTGATATAAAAAATTTGGCTATTAGCTTCATGGACGGACACTCCCATCGGTAAGGCTTCTAGATAGTGAGTTAAACGGTGTTCTTGCTGGGCTAGTACCTCATTCAATGCTTTCATTTCAGCCATAGAAGTTTGAATTTTTTCAGCCATGCTATTAAAAGAATGGGCTAAGTCTCCTAATTCATCGGCGTGTTCGAGTTCTACCCTCTTATCCCATTCCCCTCGGGCAATATTGCTAGCGGCTGCGTTTAAGTGTGAAATGGGCTGGATTACCCAACTGCTAGTCAAATTACCGATAACTGTAGCCAGTACCACGGTGGCAATACACAGCATTAGGGTGGTGCGAGTATTAGCATTGATTTGAGCCATAAAATCAGCTTCTGGAATCACCACGATAATCAGCCAATCAATACCCCGACCATCTTGAAACGGCACCACTTGCACGAACTGTCGCTGGTGATTGTTGAGGAATGCTATTTGTGTTGGGGTATCAACTTGATTAAGGTTGCCAAAACGTTGAATTAAATATCTTGCTGTGGATTGAATGAGGGGATTTTTACTATCGGCAGCGTTGAGGCGATGGGGTTGATTGTCGTTGCCCATAATAAATGGTTTGGCTTCATGGGAACTGGCGACTAGAAGTCCGGAGCGCTCGATAATAAAACTCTGTCCCGATGGACTGATTTTTAACTGCCGCAAGTAATCGCTAATTCTGGATAGTTTCAGTGGAGTATCGAAGACGCCGAGGAGAGTACCATTTGAGTCGTAAACGGGTAACGTGGCATCAATAGCCATCTCAGTTTGGTTGAACCAGACGTAGATGGAACTCCATGTCGCTTTCCTCTGCGCCATGGCGTTCTGATACCAAGGGCGCGTTCTGGGGTCGTAAAAAGGGGTAATTTGCAAGAGTTTTCCCCTCTGTCCTTGGGGGTTGACATCGTAGGTATAGAATTTAGGGTGAGTAGGATCGTCCACTACTTCAACATGCAGGGTGCCATCCCGTTGGCGGTCGATCCCAATATATTCTCCCTTCTCATTTCCCCAAGCCGTGTAAGGTACTAAATCAAAAGCTCGCATCTGTCTCAAAAAGAAGCTCTCCAACTCCGGCAAAGATGAGGGTTTTAATAGACCCTGTTGCAAGGTATTCTCATTACTCTGGTTTAGTAACTGAGGCATTCGTAAATAAGTATCTAGGTGCAGGTAAATGCGCCAACTGATTTGACGTTGCAACTGAGTGGAGAGTTCGTATACCGCCCTTTGCCCGTTGATAAAAGAGAGATATCCCACTATCCCTACTGCTGTACTAATTTGCAGGACAAAGGGGACAATAAAAACGGTTCGCAGGGGCAACCTACCAAAAACTTTAGCAACGAACCGTTTTATAGGATTGATTAACATCGCAGTAGCTTTTTGTTTCGAGCAGATGATTCTAGTGCAAGAAGGCAGTTACGATGAAAAAATGCCTCTCCCGTAGATAAGTGATCATAAAAACGCTAATTGGGTAAGGAATTACCCATCACCCATCACCCATCA
>DNXU01000058.1:2885-8943 GCA_003505715.1 Cyanobacteria bacterium UBA8803
CCATCACCCATCACCCATCACTCTGCTAAAGACCAACCGAAAGCCTTAGCTACCTCGTTAGTCAAAGCTATAGGATGAAAAGGCTTGGCGATCGCCCCTTGAATTCCCAAAGTAGGGAACTCTTCCGGGTCAATCATCCGCGCCTTGGCAGTTAGCAAGATAACTGGGATATTTTGAATCGCGGGATTAGAGTGGAGTTGTCGCAGAAAGACAAATCCATCCATTTCGGGCATCATTACGTCCAAAAGGATGGCATCTGGACACTCTACTTGCGCCTTAACCAACCCTTCCCGACCGGAGGTAGCTGAGATGACATCCCAACCCCCTAGCATTTCCAAGCAGGTTCGTACCACTTCAATAATATGAGATTCATCATCAACAATCAAAATTCGTTTGGTGGTCGCAGCCACCTCAGTATTGTTGTCCATAGGGAGAGGAGGGAGGGAAAGGGAGGGTTTTTATCCCAATTCGAGTCTAATCCCTGCTTTGTTAAAATACTACGATTGAACGCAGCTTACTATGAGGCTAGTCAGCTACGAACTTTTAATTATCTATTTTGTTTTCGCTTCCTTTCAAGCTGGTTGACTCAAAGCCTCAGTCAGATAATCAGCAGCAGCTTCCACTAAAGCGATCGCATTTTCATAGAGCATCCGAGTTGGTCCCAAAATGCCCACGCTCCCCACTGGGACGTTACCGCGATCGTAGGTGGCAGAAACCAGGGTACAGGTACGCATGGGTTCTAAGGGGTTTTCCGAACCAATCCTAACTTTCGCCCGACGTTTGGAGTTTAGCTCCTCCGGCCATTCAAAAATCACTGGCCAGAGTTGATCCTGTTCCTCTTCCAACAGGTGCAGCAGCATCTGGACTTGCTGCAACTCAGAAAATTCCGGCTGGCGCAACACTTCTGAAATCCCGCGAATCAGAATAGGTGTAGAAACGGGATTCTTCATGCGGCGGGTCAACTCGGCTAGCAAGTTTCTCAAGAAATCGGCATACTGGACAAATTCGCGGTCAAGTTCGCTCCAATCTTGGGTGACGATTTCCCCGAGCGATCGCCCCCGGAGCTTGCTATTTAAAAAGTTCGATAAAATATGTAACTCCTGCTCGATAATTGCCTCATCTACTGTAAGCCGATCGGGTGGGTGGCACAGTTCCATTACCACCGACTGTGTCTGATAGGCGTCTGTCACTACAATTAACATTACCCGTCCCGGTTCGAGCTGAACCAATTGCAAATGCCGCAATTGCGTCGTCCGCGTCTGAGGTAGGGTAATTAAGGCAATGTAACCACTGAGATTGGAGAGGAGTTGTGCTGCATCTCTGAGCAGCGCTTCAAAGTTAGCATCTTCCCAGTTCAAATGGTCTGCTAGTAAATGTTCGATCTGACGCCCCATAGTTTCCGAAGGCGCGATGAGCTGATCTACATAAATCCGATAACCAGAATCTGAGGGCACTCGTCCGGCAGAGGTATGGGGTTGATACAATAGCCCCGATTTTTCCAGAACCCCCATACAAGCACGAATGGTAGCAGGGCTAAAACTGAGATCGTACTCCTGCGCTAACACTTTAGAACCCACAGGTTCTGCCGTCGCGATGTAGTGGCGGACGGTTGCCCACAAAACATGTTGTTGTCGATTAGTCAGACTTACTTGCAGAGACATTGGAACCAAAGCGTTATTTAATCAGAATTTTCAAAATCATTATGTTTATAGGAAATTGAGGGACTGCATTGTTCTGCCTCCTGACCCGATCTCGTTAAAAGATGCACGCTTAGGTTTCAAACTCTGCTAGAGAACATCACCAGTTTCAGGCTGAGCCAACCCAGTTGCCCCAAATGTGGGCAGATGAGAGGCTGGCAGCCTGCTGTAATTAATCCTGATTTCTAAGATAACAGAAGAAACTCCTCCCCTGTAGCTTGCTGTGAGCTTTGAACTAGTAGCGAGGAATGCTAGGATCGACAATTAGCGCATAAGCATCAATGCCGCCAGTAATATTTTTGACATTGGTAAATCCCTGACTCATCAACCATTGACACATCTGAGCCGAGCGGATACCGTGATGGCACATCACCAGAGTCTCGGCATTGGGGTCGAAACGAGTACTAATTTGGTCTGACCACTGGGAAAATTCACTCAAGGGGAGAACCTCGAAGCCCTCAATATAAGCGATCGCTACTTCTTGAGGTTCGCGCACGTCGATGAGCTGGAGCCTCCCCAAGGACTCAGCCATCTGCTGTGCTAGTTGTTCGACGTTGATATGGGGAACAGGTTGACTGAAAGATGGATCTGCCATAAGAGAACAGGAATGAGAAATATAAGTATGTGGTAAATCAATCGAAAAGCTTCCAATCCAGGGAGTCTGCCATAATATTAAGACCTCTTAGCGAATAGAATCCGCTATGCCGACCTATCGATCCAAAACCTCTACTCAGGGACGCAATATGGCCGGTGCCCGCGCCCTCTGGCGTGCCACCGGAATGCACACCGAGGATTTTGATAAGCCAATCATTGCAGTTGCCAACTCCTTTACCCAATTCGTACCCGGCCACGTTCACCTAAAGGATTTGGGTCAGTTAGTGTGCCGTGAGATTGAAGCCGCTGGTGGCGTCGCTAAGGAATTCAACACCATCGCCGTGGACGATGGCATCGCTATGGGTCATGACGGGATGCTCTACAGCCTGCCCTCACGCGAGATCATCGCCGATTCGGTCGAGTACATGGTCAACGCCCATTGTGCCGATGCCTTGGTCTGCATTTCCAACTGTGACAAGATCACCCCCGGTATGCTGATGGCAGCCCTGCGCCTCAACATTCCCACAGTATTTGTCTCTGGGGGACCTATGGAAGCGGGCAAGACCAAGCTCTCAGACCACAAACTGGACTTAGTGGACGCGATGGTGGTTGCCGTGAACGGCAGTATCAGCGACGAAGTTGTCCAAGAGTATGAGCGTTCCGCGTGCCCAACCTGTGGATCTTGCTCCGGCATGTTCACCGCCAACTCCATGAACTGTCTAACCGAGGCGATCGGTCTGGCCTTACCTGGCAACGGCACCGTACTGGCAACCCATTTCGACCGTAAGGATTTGTTCCTCAACGCTGCACGAACCATTGTCAGCATTACCCGTCGCTACTACGAGCAGGAAGATGAATCGGTACTGCCGCGCTCTATCGCCAGTGTCAAAACGTTTGAAAATGCCATGACGCTGGACATCGCTATGGGCGGCTCGACCAACACCATTCTGCACTTGCTTGCCGCCGTTCATGAAGCCGGTGTCGATTTCACCTTGTCCGACATCGATCGCCTCTCGCGCAAGGTTCCCCAACTCTGCAAGGTGGCACCTAACACACCCAAGTATCATATCGAGGATGTCCACCGTGCTGGCGGCATCCCTGGCATTCTCGGTGAGTTGGATCGTGCAGGTTTGCTCCACACGGATGTGCCGACAGTCCACAGTAAGACGCTCAAAGAAGCGCTCGATCGCTGGGATGTTATGTGTACTGATGACGAAGCCGTCCACACCTTCTTCAAGGCCGGCCCTGCGGGGATTCCAACTCAGCAAGCGTTCAGCCAATCGACCCGCTGGCTCTCCCTCGACCTAGACCGGGAAAACGGCTGTATCCGCAGCGCCGAAAACGCCTACAGCACTGAAGGCGGACTGGCTGTACTATACGGCAACCTGGCTGAGCGTGGCTGTATTGTCAAAACGGCAGGCGTGGATGAAAGCATTCTTGTGTTTGAAGGTAGGGCACGCATTTATGAAAGTCAGGATGCCGCTGTCAAAGGAATTCTGGGGGATGAAGTGGAACCAGGTGACGTGGTAATCATTCGCTATGAAGGACCACGCGGTGGGCCTGGGATGCAGGAAATGCTCTACCCGACCAGTTACCTTAAATCCAAAGGTCTGGGTAAGGTTTGTGCATTATTAACCGACGGTCGCTTCTCCGGCGGGACTTCAGGACTCTCGATTGGTCATGCCTCTCCGGAGGCGGCAGCGGGCGGCAACATTGCTCTGGTCAAGGACGACGATTTAATCCGGATCGACATCCCCAATCGCAGTATCAATGTGGAGCTATCGGTAGAGGAATTAGCTAACCGTCGTGTGGCAATGGCAGCCAAGGGCAAAGATGCCTGGAAACCTGTGCAGCCTCGTCAGCGTCGGGTAAGTGCGGCGCTCAAGGCTTATGCACTGCTGGCGACTAGTGCGGATCGAGGCGCGGTACGAAACCTGGAAATGAGCGAGTAGAGACATATCATGCATCTCCCACTATACACAATGATGCCACCGGACTTGATATAATTCATCTTTTAGTTAAAGCTTGAAACTCCTCGTAGTCCTTAGGCGTATCAATATCAATTGCACCTTCGGGAAAAGGAACCTTAAAAACCTCATGACTGTATTTTTGAATCAGTTGTTTTGCCCCTTCAGTACTCTTAAGAGCCACGAGTTCTGGCCATAAAAGACGGCTGAACAATACTGGGACACCTAACGTTCCGGCATACTCAGAAGCAATAATGGGTTTCCTGGTAAAACGGTATGCCTCAACAAGGCGATCGAGGGTTTGGGACGAGACGAAGGGCTGATCGCAAAGCGCGATCGCAACAGCTTCTAAGTTTTGATTTATAGCATTCAGCGTGGCGAGACCCACCCGAATTGAAGAACTCATGCCCTCTGCCCATTGTTGATTATCTACGATTTGTAAGGCCAATTGGCTGATTTCAGGCTTAATTTGTTCCGAATTTGCCCCAAGTACAATAACAATGGGTTGGCAGACAGAGGCGATCGCAGCTTCTGCCATGTGGCGAATCAAAGTACTGTCTCGGTAAGGTAAAAGTTGTTTTGGGGTGCCCATCCGAGTCGATGCTCCTGCTGCCAAAATCATCAGACCGATATTAGTAAAATTCATACCATACCTCGGTCATGAATTGGGCCAGGTTGGTTTCTGAGCGATCCTCCTGAGCGATGGGCAAGAACGGCTTGAATTTCAGCCACAATTGATAGAGCAATTTCTTCCGGCGTATCCGCACCGATAGCCAGCCCAACCGGGCTGTATAAGCGTTGCAGTTGTTGTTCGGTTGGGATCGTGCCTTGCTCTTTTAGGTCTTGCAATAACTTTTCAGTGCGGTTCTTAGGGCCGAGGATACCTAAATATTTTACAGAAGAGGATAAGAGAATTTTCAGGAGTTCAAGGTCGTGAAGGTAGTTATGAGTCATAACCACAGCCATGGTGTGGTTATCTAGCTGAATGCGATCACCTATAGTCTCCGGACGGCCAAGAATCACTTCATGCGCATTAGGAAACCGCTCTTTTGTGCTATCCCCTGCTCGGCTATCAACAACTGTCACATACCATCCTAATTCTTGAGCCAAGCGTACTAATGGTACGGCATCGTGGCCTGCTCCAAAAATCATCAACGGTACTGGTGGCTGGATGACTTCTATAAAAACCTCGGCTTGCCCAGTAGCTAAGGGATAAGCTTTGATCGTTGAGTGCTTATTGTCAAGCGCTGGCAATGAGTCATCGGAGATTTGAGCAACTAAATCGGCATCGGCGATGTTAGTGTTAATTGTGCGATCGGGATATACCATTAAACGGCTGCCAACTTGTGCCTTAAGCTGACCTTCAACATAAAACACCGTTGCTAGAACTCCGAGCTGCCTACATTTAATACACTTAGCCAGAAATGCCAGAGGATTAAACGGACTCTCTTCTTCTACTCGTTCGATCAGAATTTGAACAATGCCATTGCAGCCCAGTCCCAGTCCCCAAATAATATCCTCATCGGACATGGTATCGTACTGCACCACGATGGGTTTGCCGGAAGCCATGACCTCTTGAGCCTGCTCGTACACATCGCCCTCTAGACAACCACCACTCAGAGAACCTACCATCTGTCCTTGTGATGTCATGAGCATTCTAGCACCAGGGCGTCGGTAAGTAGAACCTTGGGCTTTGACTAGGGTGGCGAGGGCTATAGACTGACCCAACTGATTGGTTTGCTCAAACGCTTGGAGAATATTTTGTAATGTCATGTCTGGTAGCATTGGACTTGTATAAAC